>JAJZVJ010000133.1 GCA_021845705.1 bacterium | reverse complement strand
TCCGATCTGCGCGCCTCTCTTGAACGTGTTAAGGCGGCATTGGACGAGGAAAGGCGCAAGCGCGCGGAATTCGAGTCTAATGCGCTGGCCGCCGAGGCCGCCCTGCGCGAGAAAGCCGGGGAGTTCTCAGGGCAGCGTTCCCAGCTTGAAACGCTTATCGCCTCCGTGGAGCGCCTTAAAGTCTCTTTCGAGGAAGAGCGCAAGAAACGCGCCGAGGCGGAAACAGCAGCCGAAAATGCCCGCCAGGCGCTGCGCGAAAAATCCGAGCAGGTGCTGGAGCACCAATCCGAGACAGAGGCCCTCAGGCACGCCGTGGAAAGGCTCAAGGCCGCTTTCGAGGATGAAAGGAAGAAGAGGGCGGATTCGGAACTGATGACCGAAACCCTCAATTCCGCCATGCGCGAAAAGGCCGACCAGATGGCGGGGCATAAGGCCGAACTTGACGGTCTCAAAAATTCCGTAGAGCGCCTTAAGGCCGCGATCGAGGACGAGAAACGCAAGCGCGCCGAAGCCGAGCTTTCCGCGGCGGCGGCGCGTTCCGCCCTTAACGAAAAAACCGAGGAGACAATGGGCCACGGCGCCGAAATAGAATCCCTTAAACACGGCATCAAGCGCCTTAAGCACGCCTTCGAAGAGGAACGGGCCAAACGCGTGGAGAGCGAACTGCTCGCCGAAACCGCCCATTCCGCCCTGCGTGAAAAGCAGGAGGAGTTCATCCGCACCCAGAAACTTGTCGAACAGCTTAAGGACAAGCTCAGGCTATGGAAGAGCAAGTAAGCCATATAAGCGACCTTGAGGGTCTCAACTCCGAACTCGAAGGTTTCCTTTCCGACCTGCACGGCCGGGAGGAAGCCTTGTCCGCGCGCATAAAGGAGCTTGAAGACGCCCTCACGGCGGCGCGCGGCTCTTCCGCCGCCGCGATGAACCTTATGGCGCAGAAAGAGGCTTCCCTTGTCTCGGCGCTTGAAGACCTGCGGGTTTCGCTGCATAAGGAAAGTTCCAAGGCTGTCTCCCTCACTTCGGAGCGGGACCAGCTCTCCAGGAAGCCGGAGATGGTCGAGGCCAGGCTTGAAGAGGCTAAGGCCGCCGCCGCCGACAAGGAAAGATCGCTCAATGAAGCCCGCGCCGCGGCAAAGCAGGAAACGGCCAGGGCCGCCGCGGCGGCCGAGGAACTGCGCGCTTCGCTGCAGCAGGAAGGCGCCAAAACGGCCGCTCTGACTTCGGAACGGGACCAGCTTTTAAGAAAGCTCGAGGTCGTTTCGGCCAGGCTCGAGGAGGGAAAGGCCGCCGCCGCCGACAAGGAAAGATCGCTCAATGAAGTCCGCGCCGCGGCAAAGCAGGAGGCGGCCAGGGCCGCCGCGGCGGCCGAGGAACTGCGCGCTTCGCTGAACAAGGAGACTTCAAGGTCTTCGGCGCTCGGCGCGGAACGGGAGACGCTGCTCCGCCAGCTCGCCGTGCTCTCCGACAGGCTTGCGGACGTGAAAGCCCTGGCCGACGACAAGGATACTTCCCTCAAGGAAGCCCGCGCCGCGGCCAAGCAGGACGCCGCCAGGGCCGCGGCCGCCGCCGAAGAACTGCGCGTCGCGCTGCAGCAGGAGACCGCCAGGGTTTCTTCCATTACCCTGGAGCGCGATGACCTGGCCCGCAGGGTCCAGGCCCTCGAAGGGCTGCTGGACGAAGCGAAGAGCTCGCTGGCCGGAAAAGACATTCTGATTAACGAAGCCCGCGCCGCGGCCAGGGCGAAAGAAGTGGAACTGGGCACCGTGATAGACCAGCTGCGCTCCTCCGTGCTGGAGGAAAGTTCCAAGGCCGCGCTCCTGGTTTCCGAGCGGGACGGGATATTGCGCCGCCTTGAGGCGGAGGGCCATGCCCTCGAGGCCGAGAAGAGCCGGTCCGCTGAAAAAGATATGCATGTCAGCGCGGCGCGGGGCGTCATCAAGGAAAAAGAAGACGAGATAGAGCGGATATTACGCGGAGTCGAAGAGCTGAAGGCCGCCCTCATGCTGGAGCGCGCGAACGTAAAGGACCGCGAAGCGCATCTGCAGAAAGCTTTAAAACTGAAGGAAGGGCTTGAGCGCAGGCTGGAGTCGGCCGCGCAGGAAAGTTCCCGGTCCGAGGAGGGGTTCCTCCTCAAGATAGACCTGGTAAAGAAAGAGCTTTCCGAGCAGGCCAAACGTACCGCGGAGGTGGAGCGCAAGCTTGCCGCGGCCGGGGCCAGACTGGACGAAGCCCTGGAGGCAGCCGCTCAAAAAGCAAGAATGCTGGCCGAGACAGAGGCCCTGTTGGCGGAAAAAGACGCCCAGTTGAAAGCCGCCAACCTTAAAATGAACGAGCTGGCTAAGGAATTCGCCCAGGCCAGGAAAGGGGGCGGCCGCGAGAACGAGCAGCGCGCCGCGGAGCTGGCCGCCTCCCTCGCGGCCCGCGTTGAGGAGCTGGAGGCCTCCCTCGCTGAGACTTCGGCGCAGAGCCTTGAAAAATTCCGCGCTTCCCAGGCGGAGTTGAGCGGGGCCAGATCCGCCCTGCGCCTTAAAGAAGAAGAGAACGCCTCGCTTAAAGCGCGGGAGAGTTCGCTTTCCGGAGAGCTGGCCGACGCCGAAGAAAAATGGAAGCTCGCTTCGGCGCAGCTGCATAACGCCGTTTCCAGGCTCAGGAACGCCGAGAACGACAACGAGATCGCGCTCGGCCGCCTGAAGTCCGTGGAAGAGGAAAGGGATAGATTCCGCGCGGCCGCCTTGAAGGCGGAGACCGCGGCTTCGGCCATGGTGCTGCAGGAGTCCAGCGCCAGGGACGGCGAAGCTTCCGGCCTGATGGCGGCCATAGAGGAGCAGGCGGCCAAATATACCGAGCTGCTCAGGAAGTACGACGACGTCGTGCTGACGAACGAAACGATTTTGCGGGAAAAGGCGGGGGCTAAAGCCGAAGCCGAGTCCCTGCGCGCGGCGCTCAAGGCCGAGCAGGACGCGGCCGAGGCTGCCGCCGGGGAGAAGCGCGGGCTGCAGTCCGGTTCCGCGGAAAAACTGCGCGGCGCCGAGGCGCAGCTGCGGAAAAAAGAATTCGAGCTTGAAGAGGCCCGGGCTTCCGCGGTTTCGGCCGGGGCTGAAGCGTCCGCCCTGCGCGCGCGCCTGCAGGAACTGGCGGCCGCAGCCGCGGGAGAGGCCGAGGTGGAAAAAGTCCGCTACGCCGCTCTTTCCGAAAAGATGCACAACGCGGACGCGCTGCTTAAAAAGAAGGAATTCGAGCTGGAGGAGGCCCGCGGCGCCCTTTCCGCGCTTGATAACGAATGTTCGCTGCTGAGGGCCAGCCGCGCTTCCCTGGAGGCAAAATACGCCAGGGAGATACAGGCGGAGAACGAACTGCTTAAAGAGGCCCGCGGAAAGATAGTGGAGCGCGACTCAGCCATTTCCCGCCTCTCCGTTACCGAGGATGAACTGAAGAAAGAGACCGAGGCGCTGAAAAAAGAAAAGCAGGCCCTGCTTTCCCTGGTGTGTAAAAAATCCGCCGCGCCCGCCCATTCGGCCAAGGTTTCCGAGGCAGAACGCCTGCTGCAGGAAAAGGAAAGCCGCCTTGTTAAGCTGCGCGCCGAACTTGAGAATACGCGGGCGGAAAAAGCCGAGCTGCAGGGCCGCGAGAAGGAGCTCCGCGAGGAACTTAAGGCGAGACCCTACAGGGCGATGCTCCGGGAAGCGGAGGATAAGCTGCTGATCAAGGAGAAGATGCTCGCGGAAGTGGATTCCAGGATGAAGAAGATCGGGCGGGACTTCGCCGAGCTTAAGGGCCGCGGCCAGTCTTCGGGCGCTCCGGGCTATATCCCGGATTTCGAGGAGCTGGTGGCCGGGGTAGCGCACCAGGTGGCCAACTCTATCAGCATAATCAGGAGCCACGCCGAGTTCTGCGCCGAAACCCCGGAAGCGGAAGGCGCCAAGGAATCGCTGAACGTGATAGTGCGCAATATAGTGAACCTGCAGAAGAAGATAGATACGATAATGAATTTTTCCAGGCCGGTCATCCCGCAGCGCTCTCCGGAGCGCCTGGACGCCGTGGTTTCCGAGGTGCTGGCCGGCCTGCGCGACTCAGGCCGCCTTGAGAAGATAAACGTACGGATGAAGGGCGGCGAGAAGCTGAAGCCGCTCAGCCTGGACCGGGTACGCTTCGCTTCGGCCGTAGAGCAGCTGCTTCTTAACGCGGCGGACGCCATGCCCGGCGGCGGCGAACTGTCCCTGGCCATTTCCGGCCACGGCGGGAAACAGCGCCTGGAAGTTTCCGATACCGGGGCCGGCATAGAAAAGAAGAATATGTCAGCCGTTTTTCACCCTTTCTTTACCACCAAGCCCGGCAGGATGGGGCTCGGTCTTACCCTTGCCCGCAACGTGGCCAGGGCCCATGGCGGTACGCTGGAGCTTTTAAGCGGGCCGGGCAGCGGCGCTACGGCAGTACTTGAAGTACCGGAGATTTAACTATGGCACGTATTCTTATAGTGGACGATGAACCGGACATGCGCCTGGCTGTGCGCAATGTCCTGAAGCTCCGGGGTTATGAAATTTCCGAGGCCGGCGACGGCCCCGCGGCGCTGGAACTTGCCAGGGACAGCCGCCCGGACCTTGTGCTGCTGGATATGCGCCTGCCCGGCATGGACGGAATAGAAGTGCTGGCCGGTCTTAAAAAGATAGACGATACTGTCCCCGTTGTCATGATAACCGGTTACGGCCATATCCAGTCCGCCGTGGACGTGATGAAGCTGGGGGCCAGCGAATACCTGCAGAAACCCTTTGAGAACGCCCAGCTGGTGGAGACCGTTAAAAGATTCGTTACCGGCCCCCAGGCCCCCGTACGGCGCGCCGCGCCGCAGCCGCGGGCCGATGAGGCTCCGGCCGCCGACGAAGCAGTGCCGGCGGCGGTCGAGCCTGTCGTTTCTGCCGCCATGCCGCGCCGCAGCCCCGCGTACGCGCTGGCCGGGCTGCTGGCGGTATTGCTGGCCGGGTTCGGCGTCTACAGGCAGGTGCTCGGCACCTCCGCGAATTATTACCGCGAGTATCCCGGAGTGGCCGCGAATATCTCGGCCCTGGTCTGGGCTGACGGTAAACTTTTCGCGGGCGACTGGCTGGCCCAGGCCGTTTACCTCTATTCCGAGGATAAGGACGGCCTGAAGCTGGAGAAGACCTACCCTCTTGAAAAAACCCATATCAGCGGGCTTGCCGTGGCGGGGGATACCCTGTACGTGGCGGACTCCTGGAAAAAGACCATCGACGCCAGGAGGATAGCGCCGGGGCTGCCGCTGCTTAAAAGTTTCCCGGCCCCGGGCAAGGTGAGCGCCCTGTTCTTCGACGGCGAGTACCTTTGGACCTGCGACGACGAGGGGAACGTGGTGCTGCGCCGGCCGGATTCGGAACTGACCCCTTCGGCTTCCTTCAGGCTGCAGGAGAAGCCGGACCAGATCTTCAAGGATAAAGATTATCTCTGGACCTCGGTTTCTTCCACCGGGAAGATCTACCGGCACAAACTTGACCGGAGTCTTACCCCGGCCGGGGTGTACGTTCTTAAGAATTCCAGGTCCGGGGCTCCTCTTTCCGCCTTCGCCTGGCAAGGCAAACGCTTATGGCTGGCAAGGGACGGCGTGGGGGTTATTTCAGAGGCAGGCAGCGGGGAGCTTGTTGAACAGTAAGCATGCCGTTAAGAGGTTTACCGTCCGGAAAAATATCGTGTCAGGACAGGCAGTAAAAAACCCCGCCGAGGCGGGGTTTTTCACTGTGTCCCTGTCGGGGACATGCGGCCCTTCTTAGTCTATAAGTTCGTTCAGTACCGCGGTGGCGTTTACCATCTTTACCTGGGGCTGGTCGGGCACGTTAGTGGTGAGGGAATAGGTGCCGTAGCGCGCTGCCACGCTGGAGTTGGTCGTGTTGCGGGTAACCGTCAGCTGGTATGTCGGGCCGGTGGCCGGGTTAGCGGCGGCAATAGGCTGCACCGTGTAGAACTTGGTGGTTATATTGGTCGCGGTCATGTTGGGATAAGATATGTCCAACTGAGTGAAGTCGGCGGTGTACATCCCGCCGCGGGCCATATACCTTTCCTCGGCGGACTTAACGGCCGATATCACCGACATGGCCTCGGCCACGCGCGACTTCTCAACGACTTTGAAGTACTGCGGTATGGCTATGGAAGCCAGGATACCGATGATGAGCACGACCACGAGCAACTCTATCAGGGTGAAACCTTGTTTTACGTTTTTCATAAAAAGCCCCTCTGTCCTTAAATTTAACTCTACTATACAGATTGTAACATATCAAAACGGCTTGTTGTGTGGGCGGCCTGTGAGTTTTATGTGAAACAGCAATAAGGCGCCGCGCTATTCCGGGTAGTCCCATTTGTAACCCAGGCCTTCCACCGTAAGAAGGTATTCCTGCATAGTCCCGAGACTTTTGCGGATGTTCTTTATATGGGTGTCTATAACGCGGCTTGTATTCGTGTAAGGTCTTCCCCAGACCCTTTCCATAAGGAACTGGCGGGTCATTACGCGGCCGCTTTTTTTTACCAGCAGGTAGAGTATCTCGAATTCTTTGGGAGAAAGGTCCAGCACGCGGTCCGCTATCATGGCTTCGTGCCTGGGGCAGTTGATCGACAAATCGCCGGAGGAGAGATTTTCTTCCGCGCCGTCCCTTTCGTCGGAGGAGAGGCTGCGCCGTATAAGGGCCTTGACCCTGGCTATGAACTCCGCGGGGCTGAAGGGCTTGGTCATGTAATCGTCGGCGCCGAGCCGAAGCCCGTGTACATTGTTCTCCGCGCTCCTGGCCGTGTTGAGAAAAAGTAGGGGCACCAGCCTGCCCGGTTTATCCG
>JAJZVJ010000132.1 GCA_021845705.1 bacterium | reverse complement strand
TAAGCAGGTCGGCGTGGTACAGGTCGCCGAACGCTTTCCCAGCCTCTATGTCCGAGGGATAATGCACGCCGCCTATCACCCGGTCCAGGGCCACCTCGTCGGCCTTTGCCAGAAAACCGGCCTTCCTCTCCGGAACGATGTCGCCCAGCACGTCCGCGAACACGCGCGAAAAAGTGGCGTGGCCGCTCGGGTAAGAGTAGCCGGAACTTTTATGGATGCAGGGCCGCGCCTGATCGGGATACATTTTGAACGGCCTGGGCCGCTGGTAGCGCCCTTTCATATCGTTAGTGGCGGTGTCCAGGTCCGTGGCCACGCGGTCGAAGAATTTATTAACCTCTTCCGGCAGCGGCCGGGGGAAAGGGCTTTTGTCGCCCCAGAAGAAATCGTAGTTGAACTTGGCGGTAAGGGCGGCTTTCGCGCAATCGGCCCCGCTGCGCTTGTTCTGCCAGGCCAGGATGGCGGCCAGGTCCTGCCGCTGGGCTTCGGACTCCGGCGCGGGGGGCGGGGCGAATTCCACGGTTTTGAACTGCCCGGCGGGAACATAATAAGCCTGCTGCGAGGTCAGATGGGCCCGTTTGAGAGCTATCTCTATCCTTGGGGAGGAGGCGCAGGCGCCGAGGCCCAGGGACAGAACCGCTAAAACAAATGCGAAATGTCTTTTTCTGAAGTTCATCGCTTAATTATACAAAATACATCCTTTCAGCCCTCTGTTATCCGCGCTCCGGCCATAATTTTTCCGGCCTCTGCTCCCCTCGATCCCGGGCGCATCAAGCTCCTGCTAAAGAACAACCGCATTGTAAACGCGCTTTAAAATTTTAATAATAGTTACATGACAACGGTAATCAACGAAAAACGCATGGTGCAGCTGTTCTGCGACCTGGCTAAAATAACCTCGCTCTCAGGCAAGGAAGGCGCGATAGCGCGCCGCCTCTCCATCCTCCTGAAATTCATGGGCGCCGAGGTGACCGTGGACGACGCCGGCCGCAAGATAGGCGGAGAGACCGGGAACGTGATCGCCCGCTTCCCGGGCACCGCCCCGGGCGAACCTTTCCTGCTTTCGGCCCACATGGACACCGTCGGCCCGGCCGCCGACGTGCGCCCGCAGGCGGGCAGGGACCGCATAACTTCCGACGGGACCACCATACTCGGGGCCGACTGCAAGGCCGGCATAGCGATAATAGTGGAAGTGATAAAGACCCTGGACGAGAACAAGCTCCCGCACCCGCCCATAGAGGCCGTCTTTACCATCAGCGAGGAAATGGCCCTTTTGGGCGCCAAGTTCCTGAACTATTCCGGGCTGCGCTCGCGCTACGGCCTGATCTTCGACAACGAACAGGGGCTGGAACACGTCATCACCAGCGCCCCGGCCGCCGACAGCATGGAAATAAAAGTTTACGGCGCCGCCGCCCATTCCGGCGTGGCCCCGGAAAAGGGCATCTCCGCCATAAAGGTGGTCTCAAGCGCCATAGCGGGAATGAAACTCGGCCGCATAGACGGAGAGACCACGGCGAACATCGGCTTCATCTCCGGCGGGAACGCCATAAACATCATACCGCCCCTGGTCGAACTCTCGGGCGAGGCCCGCAGCCACGACCCCGCCAAGCTCAGGAAACAGACCAGGCACATGGAAGACTGCCTGAAGAAAGCGGTAAAAAAAATAAGAATAAAGGCGGACGGGAAGATAGTGACCCCGCGCTACGAATTCCTGGTGGAACAGAAGTTCCCGAACCTGCGCATAGACAAGAACAACCCCGTCCTGCCGCTGATAGCCGCCGCGCTGCGGGAAGAAGGCCTGAAAATGAAACCTTCCGCCTCCGGCGGCGGGACGGACGGCAACATCATGTACGGCCATGGCATCAAAGCCCCCATCCTCTCCACCGGCATGCGCGACGTGCACACCACGGGCGAATACCTGGACCTCAAAGACTTCTTCGGCTGCGCCCGCCTCACCCTTAAAGTACTGGCCGCGTGGACGAAGAAGGGAGACAGCAAGAACTAAAGGCGAGGGGTTGCCCGGACACAACCAGAGGGGAAAACGAGCGCAACAGGGGATTAACGGCAAGATCGGGCAGCAATAATCTAAGATCCGTGATCATTAAAACTATGACGCATATATTCGACCCGGAAGACAGAGCCAAGCTGGACAGCCCGGAGCGCAGGGCGGAAATGCCGCCGGAAGAAACCCTGGTGAAAGCCGGCATAAAGCCCGGCGATATTTTCCTGGATATAGGCTGCGGCACCGGCTATTTCTCGCTCGCCGCCGCCAGGATGGTGGGGCCCAGGGGCCTTGTGTACGCTCTCGATGTTTCCGGCGTGATGCTGGCGGATATCCGCTCCAGGGTGGCCTCTCTAGGCATCTTCAATATCCACACTCTGCAAACGGCCCGCGGAAAGCTGAAAATGCCGGAAGCGGAACCCACCATCGCTTTCCTGTCCGACGTGCTCCACGAAGTGGAGGACAAAGCCTCTTTCCTGGCCGCCCTCGGCGCGGCCCTTAAGCCGGGAGCGCGCCTGGCCGTGATCGAGTGGGCAAAAAAAGAGACCGCTAAAGGACCGCCGCTGAAAGAAAGGATCTCGGAGGACGAAATGCAGGTCCTGCTTAAAAAAGCCGGTTTCGCCGAGCCGGCCGCGGCCGGGCTCGGGGAGGCCCACGTACTCTATACCTGCGTGAAACTCCCGCCTGAGAAATAAAACCCGGCGACCCGGGGCAAAGAAAATAATTTGATAGAATGACGTGGGCCCGCCTATGGATGCGCGCCTGATATAAATGAAACGATCACACCGCATACTCTGCGTGGACGACGAAGACTTTAACCTGGACCTTCTTGAGGCGCTGCTGCGCCCGCACGGCTATGAAACCCTGGCCGCCCAGAACGGCCGCGAGGCCCTGGCGGCGCTGGCGGCCAACCCCGTGGACCTGGTTTTGCTGGACATCAACATGCCGGTCATGAACGGCCACGAGGTCTGCAGGAGGATCAAATCCGACCCGCAGCTCTCCCACATCCCGGTCATAATGATCACCTCGCTGGACTCCAAGGAGAACAAGATGGCGGGCATGGAGGCCGGGGCGGAGGAATTCCTCTCCAAACCCTTCGACCAGGCCGAGCTCCTGCTCCGGATAGCGAACATCCTGCGCTCCGCGGAATACGAGGAAGCCTTTGAATACCTTATCCTGGCGCTGGCCCGCGCCGCCGAAGCGAACGATATAGACACCGGCAACCATATCCTGCGCGTGGGGGAATACGCGGCCCTGATGGCCCGCGAGCTTAAACATTCCGAGAAGTTCACCGAGCGCATACACACCCAGGCAACGCTGCACGACGTGGGAAAAGTACACATCCCGAGCCATATCCTTAAGAAGCCGGGCCGCCTGAACGAGGAAGAGATGGAGGAGATGAAGAAGCACACCACCTTCGGCGCCATGATAATTGGCGACCACCCCCACCTGGAATTCGGCAGGCGCATAGCGCTCTGCCACCATGAGCGCTGGGACGGCACGGGCTACCCGGCCGGGTTAAAAGGCGCCGAGATCCCCATCGAGGCGCGCATCACCGCCATCTGCGACTGCTACGACGCCCTGCGCAATTCCCGCGTCTACAAGCCCAACTACGATCACGACGGAGCGGTAGCCATAATAACAAAGGGCGACGAGAGGATGAAGCCGGAGCATTTCGACCCGGAAGTCCTGGCCGCTTTCGTCAAACTGGCCCCGCGTTTCGACGAACTTTACAGAACGATGAAGGACGGCGGCAAGCCGGCTGAAGATCTGGAGAAAAAATGACCGCGACGAAAGAAGACTCCTTTATAGGCAAGTTCCTGGTGATGAAGGGCGCCGTCAGGGAACTGTGGATAATCTTCGGCACCAAGATCATGACCATCCTGGCCTACAGCGTGGTGAACTCCACGCTGATACTGTGGCTCTCTTCTGACCTCGGCTTCGGCGATAAGTCCGCGGGGTTCGTGGTGGCCACCTGGTCGACCGCGCTGACCATCTTCACCGTGATGGTAGGCTCGCTGGTGGACGCGGTAGGCATACGCAAGTCCCTGCTCGCCGGCTTCGGGCTGGCCGCGGCGGCCCGCTTCGTAATGGCTTTCTGCGCCATCAGGTGGATAGCCCTGCCTTTCGGCCTGTTCCCGCTGGCGCTCGGCGAGGCCCTGCAGACCCCGGTGATGGTGGCGGCCGTCAAGCGCTTCACCAGCACCAGGCAGCGCTCCATAGCCTTCTCCATCTACTACGCCATGATGAACATAGGCTTCGCCGTGGCGGGCTGGACCTTCGACAAAGTGCGCCACGGCCTGGGCGAGTACGGCCAGTACAACGTCCCCCTGCTCGGTTTCCATATAAGCACGTACCAGACCATAATCCTGCTGGGAGCGCTGTTCACGCTGCCGAACCTGGTGCTCACCTGGTTCGCCCTGCGCGGCGGCGTGGAGGTGACCGAGGAAGGCGTGCAGATAAAGCCGGAGACGCCCAGGTACCCCGACAAGTCCTTCCTGCAGGCCTTCCTGCTCGCCAGCCGCGACGCGTTCAGGGACTGGCTGCGCATCTTCTCCAACCTCTGGACGCAGCCCACCTTCTACCGCTTCCTCGCGTTCTTCGGGCTGGTCGTCTTCGTAAAACTCATCCTGTATCACATGTACTACACTTTCCCCAAGTTCGCCATACGCGAGCTGGGCGAAGGCGCGCCGTTCGGACAGCTGTTCGGCACGCTCAACGCCGTGATAGTGGTGGTCATGGCGCCGGTCATAGGCGCGCTGACGCAGCGCTTCACCGCGTACAAAGCGGTCGTGATAGGCACGCTCATCACCGCCCTTTCCGTCTTCCTGATGGTAGTGCCGCCGGCCCGGTTCCAGGGCCTTGCGGGCGGCCATTTCGGCCAGGCCATAGCCTGGTGGCTGGACCTCGCCGGCCCGGTGCGCCCGCTCTACGTGTCCATCGTTCTTTTCACCATCCTCTACTCCATCGGTGAGTCTTTCTACTCGCCGCGCCTCTACGAATACCCCGCGGCCATAGCGCCGAAAGGCCAGGAAGGCTCCTACCTGGCCCTTTCCATGCTGCCGTATTTCGTCGCCAAGTTCTTCGTGGGCTCCATGTCCGGCTTTCTGCTGGACGCTTTCTGCCCGGCGACCGGCCCGCGCCATCCGCAGATGATGTGGATAATCATAGGCGGGATGGCGCTGATAGCGCCGATCGGCCTGGTGCTCGCGCGCAGCTATATCCAGGTGCACGAGGCGGGCCGGGACAATTAACCGCGGACGAAGAGAAAAAAAGAACGCTATGCAGGAAGAAGATCTGGAAGCGGTTATCCTGACCAGGGACGAGGCCCTGCTGACCACCTGCAGGTCCAGGTTCGCGGACAGCCGCGTCGGGCTTACGCTCGCGCGCGACCAGAACGGGCTCAGGAACGCGCTCCGGGAAAAAAACATAGACGCCGTCATTCTGGACGCGGCCCACGCTCCCGGCGTCCTGGACCTGGACGTCGAGGAGGCGGTCTCCAAACTCTCCTCGCTGCTGGCGCCGCGCGTGCTCATGGTCCTGGCCGAACAGGAAGTCCTGCCGGAGCAGGTGGTGAAACTGCTCAAGCTGGGAGCGCATGACGTAGTGGCCAAGCCCGTAAAACCCAGGATCCTGGCCGAACAGCTTAAAGCGCTTGTAAGGGTATTCGCGCGCAAACCCAGGCAGGGGAAAAAGACCCTGTCTTCCGCGGCCAACACCCTGGTGATGGACTATACCGCCAGAAGGTGCTATATAAAGGAAGAGAGCGTAGGGCTGCTCTCCGCGAAAAAAGAGATAAAGCTGACTAAAATAGAGTTCCAGGTACTCTACTTCCTGCTGCAGAAAAAAGGCGCAGTAGTCACCTACGAAGATTTCCGCAGGCACTTGTGGCCCACGGCCTCCTCGCACAGGGAGATCATCCACACCCTGCACCAGCTGGTGACCAATATCCGCAAAAAGCTGGCCTACTGCCCGGTCAGGATTGAGAACCTCAGGGCGGAAGGCTTCAGGCTGGCGTGAGCGTATGAGCATTAAATTCAAACTGATGCTGACCATAGACAGCCTGGTCCTGCTGGCCGTACTGATGTTCGGGTCCATCCTGTACACCTCCGAAAAGATAATTCTGCAGGACCAGATCCTCGCGGACAGGCAGAACGTCCTGCAATCCTTCGCCAACGTGACCTCGGAAAGCCTTTTAAGCCAGGACCCGGAGATACTGATCAGCTACACCTCCGACCTTAAGCGCATAATCAGCGAACTCGAGGTGGCTTACGTCGCGGACGGGCGCAAGATCCTGGCCCATACGGATAAGAACCTCTCTCCCCGCCCGCTGCCGCTTTCCTACACCGGGGCCAGGATCAGGAGCAGCGCCGACAAGCTGCTGGTAAAAAGCGATGTCAGCAGCCTTACCGGCACGAGGGGTATTTCTTTTTCAAAGAAGACCATAACCGTGAACGGGCGCGCCTATAATATAGCGGTAGGGTATTCCGACGCCAAAGTGCACGGCCACATCCGGGCTGTCCTTGACTCGGTCCTGGTCAGGCTGCTAAAAGCCGGCCTGGCGGCCATTTTAGCCGCGACTTTGCTCGCGCTCTGGCTCTCCAGCCGCATGACCAGGCCTATCAAAAAGCTCGTCAAGGCTTTTGACATAACCGGCAAAGGCGATCTTAACTACAAACTGCGGGACACCGGCCGCCGCGACGAGATAGGGGCGCTTAACAGGGAATTCAACAGCATGGTGGACAAACTTAAGGAGCTTGACCAGCTTAAAAAGGATTTCGTCTCCTCCGTCACGCACGAGCTGAAATCCCCTATCGGGGCCATCGAGTCCTACCTGGACCTGATGGCGTACGATATAAACAAGA
>JAJZVJ010000131.1 GCA_021845705.1 bacterium | reverse complement strand
TTTGTTTGTGTCCGTCCAGTCCCTGATCAGCGCCGCCTCTGTCTTTACCGGGCTGTACCCTCCCAGCCACGGGGTAGTAAGGGCGGACCAGCACCTTAGCCCGTCCATCCCGACACTGGCCGGGGAGTTGCGGGAACACGGCTATAAGACCGCGGCTTTCACCTCGGGCTTTTTTCTGAACAAGGGGTTCGGCCTGGGCAGCGGGTTCGGGGTGTACGACGACTCCAAAGATTTCGGTACCCTGGCTGACGTCCTGCCGGGCGCGGTGAACTGGCTGCGCGCGAACAAAGGCGGCAGGTTCTTCCTGCTGGTCCACGGCTACGACGCGCACGCCCCTTACCGGGACCCTGAAGAATTCCGGGACAAGTTCAGCGGCGGCTATTCCGGGCAGCTCAGCGGGGTCCCGTTGGATTACAATCTGGCCGACCGTATCTGGAAGGACTGGCTGTACGAGGATTTCCGCCTGAAGAAGAAAGTGGCCCCGCTTGAAAAAAGCGACGTGGCCTATATAGTTTCACAGTACGACGGCGCCATCCTGTACGCCGACAGCGAAATAGGCGGGCTGCTGGCCGAACTGGAGGCGCAGGGGCTCAAGGAGAATACCATAGTGGTCTTCATGTCCAGCGCGGGCGAGGCGCTGCTGGACCACGGGACCATCTTGAGCTCGTTCCACGGCGGCCTTTACGACGAGGGGATACATGTGCCGCTTATCATGCGCGTGCCCGGAGTTCCCGCCGCCAGGGTGAAGACGCCCGTCCAGCTGGTGGACGTCCTGCCCACGGTGCTGGACCTGGAGGGTTTCGCCGTTCCCGCCGGGGCGCAGGGGGCGAGCCTTAAGCCGGCGCTGGAAGGCAGGGATATGCCCGCCAGGACGGTGTACGCGCAGACGCTGTCGCTTAAGACGGGCGCCCCTTACATGGGCATCCGCAAATACCCCTGGAAGCTGTTCCTCGAGGACGGGAATTACGAACTTTTCAACCTGGCTTCGGACCCCGGCGAACAGAAGAACGCGGCCGCCGGGCAGCCGGCGGCGCTGAAGGACATGAAGGACGAGCTGGCCCGGCTGCTTGGGAAAATGCCCCGCCGCGCCATAAAAGGCGGGCCCCGCCCGCTGGCGGAAGTGGCCGCGCGGATGAAGGCGCTGGGCTACTGGTGGGTGGACAGGCCCCGCGTGGATTACTGGTCGGAGAAGAGGCGCAAGGCCGGGGCCGGAAAATAGCCGCCGGCCCACGGGATAATATGGACGCCATAAAAGCCAATAAAAAATATTACCGCAAGCTCAGCGTGGGCTATAACGGGGACAAGGATTTTTTCGGCCGGATCATCCTGCCGTTTAAAAAATATATTTCCTCCGTGTACTCCGCGCCCGGGGTTTCGTTCGGCGTTTCCAGCGCCAGGTTCTCCCCTGATATCACCCCCGCGCGGCTGCTGGACTTCCGCCGGAAACTCAAGGCAGAGAAGATAGAGTTCAACCTGGTCTATAATTTCGACGGCATCTCCGACGCCGGTATTCTCCCGAAACTGGTGAAGATAGCGGATCTTCTCAAGCCGGACGTTATCACCGCCAACGGCACGTTCATAACCGACGAGTTCATCCGGCTGGGGAAATACGAACTGAATATTTCCATCATCAACGATATAAATTCCCTTAACCAGCTTTATCAGCTGATGGAGCGGGACACAAAAGGCCTCGTAACCTCTTACAATATAGGCAGGCGCAGGACCTTCGACCTGGAATACATAAGGTCCGTGCGGAAAGCTTTTCCCGCGCTGAGGCTCAAGCTGATGGTCAACGAGGGCTGCGTCTTCGAATGCCCGGACCAGGGCTTCCATTCCTGCTCCATGACGATGGGGCTCGGGACCAGCTTCGACCAGAGCCGGTTCTACTGCAGCAAGCTCTCCCCGGGACAGCACTGGCGGTTCCTGACCGGGCAGTATATCCCGCCTAAATTCCTGGCCCGGTACTGCGGCCTGGTGGATGAATTCAAGATAGCCACGCGCGGGGTGCACGGCGAGCCGGTGGGGAACGACTTCATCGCGGGCGTGCTGGCCGAGTATATAAACGAGACGGACGTGTCGCTGGCCAGGGGGATGCAGTCCTCTTTCGGCGGGTCCATCTTCTCCGGGCGGTTCCTGCGGGACAACGGGACCCGGCCCGACGCCCCGGAGGAAGAGGCGGCCCGCTACCTGGAACCTTACCCGGACGATTTCTTCAACGTCAGGACGGCCTGTAAACACAACTGCTACCAATGTGCCTACTGCAGGGATATCCTGCGCGGTCCCGAGAGGAAGCGCGCTCGCAAAGACAGGGCCTGATGGGTGCGGACACAAGCAATGAAAAAAAAGAAGTGCTATCTGTATAATTTCCCAAGCCTGGCCGGAGAGCCGCGCGTTAAAGAACCCTCCGTTCTTTATTCCGTCCCGGACAGCCGTGAGTGGGACTCCGAATTCGTTTTTGACAACAAGTTCAGGCCGGGCGGGGACCTTTATCTCTGCTCCGTGTTCACCTGCGGCCTGCCGGATTTCAAGGCCTTCTCTAAAAAGGCCGGGAAAGAAAAGATCATCGCCGGGGGCTACCACCCCAGCCTCTGTCCTTCGGATTTTACGGGGCTGGCGGACAAGATAGTGACGGGCTTCGGCAACAATATAGATGAGATAATCAAAGCTCCGGGCAAAGGGGTTTTTCGCGGCGAGTTCCGCTATAACCATATGGACCGCGGCGTATTCCCCCTTGAGAAACTTAAAGAGGCCTGGTACGCGGACGTTTTTCCCGGGCGGAACTCGCTTTCCATCAGTACGTTCATGGGCTGCCCTTTCCCTTGCGATTTCGCGGATAACTGTTATATCTTTTCAACGTATAAAGGAAAAAAGATATTTTATCCCGCTTCCTATGTCGGTGACGAGCTGAAGCTGCTTGAAAAGTATGACTACGACTACCTGTTCATCCGCGATGAAGGCTTTTTCCTGCACCCGGAGTTCAACAAGATCCTGAAGCTTCTGGCCGCGAGCGGCAAGAAAATATATTCCTTCCTCGGGCCACTTGAGGGCTTCAACGAGGCTAAAATGAAGCGCCTTAAAGCCGCGGGCTGGTTCTGCCTTACCTTCGGTTTTAACGTGCAGGAAGGCTATAAAGACGATCCCGAGCTGCTGCGGGTGGCCGCGCTCGCGCGCAAGCACGGGGTAAACATACACCTGAACGTGATAGTAAAAGGGGGCAAAGATAAGGCCTCGCCATATTACCTGGACACGGTAGGCCGCATCCTGGTCAAATATAAGCCGGCGTCGACCGAGATGTATTTCTGGACGCCTTATCCCGGGACGCGGTCTTTCGAGGAGTTCCGCGGCAAATACCCGGCCGAAAGCTACCGCCTGCTGAGCGATTTTCATTTCAAGGCCGAAAGCACGCCGCTGCGGGACCTGCACCAGAGGCGGCTTCTGGCCCTGCAGGTGAAGTATTACCAGAGCAAAGAGTACGCTAAAATGAGGGATTTTAACTGCGGCGACAGCCTGCACCTGCAGATAAAAAGCATGCTGCGCGGCGCGGGAAAGGCGACCGTATGAAAGTCCTGAAGGTGATGCTCTGCGCGGCAATGCTGGCGGGCCCGGCCGCCGCCGCGACAAGGGCGCCCCTGAACGTGGTGCTGATAAGCCTTAACGCACTGCGGGCCGACCATCTCGCGGCCTACGGCTACGGGAAAGAGACCGCGCCCAATATAAGCAGGCTCGCCTCGGAAGGCGCCCTCTTCGAGCACGCGGCGGCGCAGAGTCATTGGACTTTGTCCAGCCTCGCCTCGCTCTTCACCTCCAAATACGTGCACAGCCACGGTGTTTACGGGCGCGGGCAGAAACTGGCCCCTGGCGAGACGACCCTGGCCGCCGTGCTAAAGGAGGCCGGTTACCGCACTGCCGCCTTTACCGGCGGGCTGGATATGTCGGGCCTGTACGGGCTGAGTAAAGGCTTCGAGGTCTATTTCGACGATACCGGGAAAAAGCCCATGGGCTCGTTCAAAGAAATAATGCCCCGGGCGCTGGACTGGCTGGCCGCCCGCCGCGGAGAAAAGTTCTTTTTGTTCCTGGATTCTTACGATATTCATCCTCCTTTCGATAAACCCTGGCCGGGAGGGAAAGAGCCGGGCTACTCCGGGTCTCTGAAGGGAAAGAGCCTTAGTTATGATTTCCTGAGGGGTTTCAAGGACGGGACCCTGCGCCTGACCGGGGAGGACCTGGCCTATATAAACTCCAGGTACGACGCGGGGATAACGTATTCCGACGGGTTCGTAGGCGGCCTGCTGGCGAAACTGGATGAGCTCGGGCTTTCCAGCAGCACCGTGGTCATCCTTACCTCCGAGCACGGCGAAGAGCTTGGCGAGCGCGGCAGTTTCGACCGTTTCGGGCAGGGCAACCTGTACGAAGAAGCCGTCAGGGTGCCGCTGGTGATCAGGGACCCGCGGACCCCCGGCGGCGCGCGCATCGCGGCGCAGGCCCAGCTTATAGACCTTATGCCTACCGTGCTGGATATCCTGGGCCTGAAGGTCCCGTCCGGCGCGCAGGGCGCCAGCCTGCTGCCGCTTCTTTCGGGCGCCGCGGGAAAAGATTTCAACCGCTATGTCTATGCCGAGGCCGGGCCCGGCAAATGGATGATACGCTCCGGCGGCTGGAAGCTTATCTGCGACTCCGGGAAATACAGTCTTTTCGACCTCGTGAACGATAAAGCCGAAAAGCGCGACCTTGCGGCGGCGAAGCCGGACATGGTCTATTCGCTGGCGCAGAAACTGGTCAAGTGGCGCAGGGCAACGCGGACGGGCAGAAGCCCGGACGGCGCGCGCGTCGAGCTGTCCCCGGAGATGAAAAGAAAACTCAGGGAAGCCGGGTACTGGAGAGAGTGATGGCTGTCTCGGGAAAGTTTTTGAGGGGCGCGCGGTCAGTCTGCGCGGTTCTGCTTTTATCCGTTCTTGTTCCGGCCGCCGGGAACTGCGCGGAGGCGGCCGGGCCCGCCGGTTATAACATCATACTCGTGGTCATAGATTGTCTCCGGGCCGACCATCTTTCTCTTTACGGCTACGGCAGGAAGACCAGCCCGAACATAGACGCTTTCGCCGGTGACGCCGCGGTTTTCCGCCAGGCCGTCTCCCAGGCGCCGACCACGCTTTTAAGCTTCGCCTCCATTTTTACTTCCATGGAGGTTTCGGAACACGGCGTGACCGGCCTGGACCGCGCGCTGGGGGATTCCGCCCTGACGCTGGCGAAGATCTTCGGGATCTACAATTACAAAACAGCGGCTTTCGTAGGAGGGCTGAACCTGAACCCGCTGTTCAAACTTGACCAGGGTTTTGATAAATATTTTTACATCGGCCGCACGGACGCGTCGTTCAAGGACACAATCCCCGCCGCCCTCGCCTGGGCGGAAGAGAAGGATGCGAAAGGGGAAAGGTTCATGATGGTGGTGCACGGCAACGACCTGCATACCCCCTATGTTTTTCCCGCGCCCGGGCTGTACGACAAGGGTTTTAAGGTCGGCAGGCGGTTCAAGGCGCTGTCCGAGGCCGACTCGCCCATCTTCGCGGTATACAAGCGGAAAATGAGAGCAGGGAACGGCCGTACCATCACGCTTACCGACGACGACGCCGCGCATATCGTGGCCCGCTACGACGAAGGCATACACTACGCCGACGGGCTTCTGGGCGGTTTTTTCCGCCAACTCGGAGAGGATAGACTGCTGGGCCGGACCGTGGTGATAGTTACCGCCGATCATGGCGAGGGCCTTTTCGACCACGATTATTTTTTTCACGACTTCAACCTTTACGACGACACGCTGAGGGTCCCGCTCATAATAAAAGCTCCCGGCTCCGGGAGAAAGGAAATCCCCGGCCAGGTGCGCCTGATAGACCTTATGCCGACCATGCTGGATTTCGCCGGTATTCCTCCGGCTGAGGACGCCCAGGGGCGCAGCCTCAAGCCGCTGGTCACCGGGGAAGGGCCCGCCCCGGAGGAAGACTACGCTTTCAGTGAAAGTTCCGTAGGCGGAAAGGCGATACGTTCGGCCCGCTGGAAACTTCTCCGTACCGCCCGCGGGACGGAATTGTACGACCTTGAAAAAGACCCGGGGGAAAAACACGACCTTGCCGGGGCCGAAAAGGGAACCGCCGCCGCGCTGGAGGAAAAACTGTTCGCCCGCCTGGCGGCCGACGCCGCAGTTTCATCCGGAGGGACTCTTCCCGCGAAAGGGAAGTTCGGCGCGGACATGAAGCACGCCGCGGCGGAACAGCGCGAGTTTTATGAAACTATGCCCGGCATGGCCAAAAGCCCGGCGGGCCGGTGAGGTGCGCCCCGCCCGTCCGCGGCCGCGCTGACGCCTTTTAGGACTACCCAAGCAATATGCCCGATATCCCGGTCTGGAACAAATGCGATAACCTTTGCGTCATGTGCGCGAACGCGGCCTCCTTTTCCCGGCCGTCCCCCGGGCGTTACGGCCTGGCCGCGCAGATAAAAAGGTTCGAGTCCTACCTGGCCGGCCGCACCGCGGCTTACGCCAAGAACGCCGCGGACCCGGCCGCGCTGAACCTGACAGGCGGCGAACCGTCCCTCCACCCGGATTTTTTAAAACTGCTGGCGTATTTCAGGAAGCGGAACCCGGGAAGGGAACTGGCGCTCCTGTCCAACGGCCGCCGTTTCTCGGACCCCGATTTCACCGGGGCGGCGCTGAGGGCCGCAGGTTCGCCCTTTTCAGTGGCGGTCTCGCTGCACGGCTCCACCGCGGCCCGGCACGACGCCGTTACCGGGGTGCGAGGCAGTTTCGCCGAGACCCTGGCTGGCCTGCGCAATATTTTCTCCCTTAAAAAAAGGGGGCAGTCGCCCGAGCTGCGCCTGGTCCTG
>JAJZVJ010000130.1 GCA_021845705.1 bacterium | reverse complement strand
GGAGCTCTCCACAATACTGGTGGAAGCCGGCACCCCGGGCTTTACCGCCACCACGATGAAGGGGAAAATGATGTGGCGCGGCTCCAACACTTCCGAGATGAGCTTCGACAACTGCCGCGTCCCCGCCGCCAACCTCCTCGGGCACCGCGGCGACGGGGCTAAAGTCATGCTTAGCGCCCTGGACAGCGGCCGGCTCGCTATCGGGGCCATGGGCCTGGGCCTCGCCCAGGGCGCCTTCGAGGCCGCTCTGGCCTACGCGAAAGAGAGAAAACAGTTCGGCCATCCAATTTCCAAGTTCCAGGTCATCGCTTTCAAGCTGGCCGACATGGCGGTTAAAATAGAGGCCGCGAGGAATTTACTTTACAACGCCTGCTGGCTGCGGGACAACGCCAAGCCCTTCGCCAAAGAAGCCGCCATGGCCAAGCTTTACTGCTCCGAGGTAGCGAAGGAAGTGGCCGACGAGGCCGTGCAGATACACGGCGGCTACGGCCTGCTTAAAGGCTACGCCGTGGAGAGGTTCTACCGCGACCAGCGCCTGCTGCAGATAGGAGAGGGCACCTCGGAGATACAAAGACTCGTTATCTCAAGGCACCTCGGGCTCTAGGGGACCTGTTATGAAATATCCGTCAAAAGTCGTCCTGGGCGACATCACCGTGCGGGACGGGTTCCAGCATGAGGGCAGAACCATCCCGACGCAAGCCAAGCTCTGGTGCGTGGAACAGTTGATATCGGCGGGTTTTAAGCGCCTGGAGGTGACCAATCTGGGCAACCCGGCGAACATGCCGCAGTTCGCCGACGCCGACCAGCTGCTGCAGGCCATCCATAAAAGCAAAGCGCTGAAGGAGAAGCTGCGCGAGGTGGAGCTTACCGCCGTGACCATCCGGGAAAAAGCCGTAGAACGCGCCATCGAGGCCCGCCGGCAGGGCTGGGGGCCGGACCGGATACTGCTGATGGTATCTACCAGCGAAGCGCACCACCGGAAAAATTCCGGGCTTTACCTGGAAGACTACTGGAAGATGTGCGAAACCTACATCAAAAAGGCTCATCAGAGCGGCATCAAGGTCTGCGGGACAGTTTCCACCATCTGGGGCTGCCCCATCTCCGGGCCGACGGACCTGAAAAAAGCGGTGGAGTTCACCAGGCGCTTCCTGGATATAGGGGCGGATGACATCGAACACGCCGACCACGACGGGTCGGCGCCCCCGGACAAGGTTTTTGAATATTTCTCCATGCTGCTCAAGGAGTTCCCCGATCCCGGACTGCACGTGGCCCATTTTCATGTTACCCGCGGCTGGGGCCTGGCTAACGTCCTGGCCGCGCTGCAGGCCGGGATCACTCATTTCGAGGGGACCATGGGCGGCATCGGCGGGCAACCCGCTAATTTCGTGGACGGCTGCCCGGTGGCCGGCACCGGAAAACATTATTACGCCGACCCGAACATAGTCGGCCTGGTCTCCACCGAGGATATGGCGGTCATGATGGACGAGATGGGGATAGAAACGGGGATCGATATCGACCGGCTTCTGGAGGCCGGGCGGATGACGGAGCGCATCCTCGGCCGGCGCCTTCGTTCTGAGACGGTACATACCGGGCGCATCCCCAAAGGCCCCACGGGCCGGTGAACCTGCCGGTCAGAGCGTCCCTTTAAAGTCTACTATAGACCCTGACTTCATTACGGAGCCCGGCAGTTCCCTGTTAAAGAACGCGGCCGCGTCGCGCGCCACGGCTATGAGCGTTTCCAGCTTTATATCCTTGCGCAGGCCCATTCTCTGGAAAGTGTGCACCAGGTCCTCCGTGCAGACGTTCCCCGACGGCAGTTTGGTGAACGGGCAGCCTCCCAGGCCGCCCAGGGAAGATTCAAAATAAGTTACCCCGGCTTCCAAGGCATAGCAGCAATTCGCCAGGCCCAGGGCGTAGGCGTTGTGAAAATGGCAGGAAAGCTCGGCGGCTGGGTCCAATTCAGCTACGGCCCCGAACAGCTCCCGCACCTGCAGCGGGTGCGCGTGTCCCGCCGTGTCGGCAAGCCCTATATTGCGCACGCCGGCCTCGAGGTATTTTTTCACTATGGTCAGAACTTTTTCCGCGGGGACAGGTCCTTCATAGCCGCAGCCGAAGGCGGATTGAACCAGGGCCTGCACTTTTTTGCCGGCCTTCAGGGCCTCGCGCGCCACTTCGGCTATGTGCCCGGCGGCTTCGTCCACGCCCATTCCGGCGTTCTCGCGGCTGTGGGTTTCGCTCGCCGAGGAGCCCATGCAGAAAGTCCCCACGCCGCACTTCAGCCCGCGCTCAAGGCCTTTCATGTTAAGTACCAGGGCTGAAAATTTCTCTTTGCCGGGCAGCGCGCTGAAATGCCTGAAAAGCTCTTCTGTATCCGCCATCTGCGGCACTTTATCGGCTTTCACGAAAGAACCAAGCTGTATTACGTCCAGCCCGGAATCCAGCAGCTCAGCGGCCCATTTTATCTTCCGCTCCGTGGGGACCAGGGCAGGCTCCCCCTGTATCCCGTCCCGGATCCCCACTTCCTGGATAAAGATCTTTTTTTGCGGCATATTTCTCCCGTATAAAGCCCGCCCGGCCGGCCCGGCCGGAGTTTGCGTGAAAGCGGTCTACCCCTTGATTCTAATAAATTAAATTAAAAGATGAAATGCCGCTTGCTGCGGGTAGGCAAAACGGGGGTTTTTTGTGTATAATTTTTTTACGGTGTGAGCGTAGTTTTATCAATAAACCATCCGTATTTAATACAAGAATCCGTCCGCTGCGATTTTTTACAGTTTTCGCGTGCTGCCCCGCCCCGACCTTAAATCTGCGGTAACAAGGAGCCGGTAAATGGAGTCTGCCCCGGATACAGAACAGCGCGGTGACGATTGCATCGGGCTGCTGCGCGCCCTGCCTAAAGAAGAGCTGGTCAGGATCATCGTCGACGACGCCAAGAACTGGCTGGCCCACGACGGGCTCTGGTTCCAGGCGGTAGAAAGCCTGGACGGCATGGAAAAAGCCGTAAAAGCGGACACCCGGGCCTGGGAAAAATTCACCGTTATAGAGGCGAAAAGGATAATGGAGCGCCTCGGGATCGCCCCCGGAGGCGGCCTGAAAGCTCTTGGGGAATGTCTTAAGCACCGTCTCTACGCGCGTCTTAACGTGCAGAAATTCGAGCTCCTGAACGAAAAAAAAGCCGTTTTCCGCATGCTGGACTGCCGCGTGCAGTCCGCCCGCAAGCGGAAAGGCCTGCCTGATTTCCCGTGCAAGTCCGTAGGTATCGTCGAATACGCCGGTTTCGCCCGCACCGTGGACCCGCGCATACAGACCAGCTGCCTCGCCTGCCCCCCGGACAAGCACCCGGAGGAATTCTATTGCGGCTGGGAATTCACCATAGCCTGAGGAACATACAATGGAGCAAGAGACCAGACCCTACCAGCCCAAGAACAAGATCCGCTTCATAACCGCTACCAGCCTTTACGACGGCCACGATGCCGCCATCAATATCATCCGCCGCATCCTGCTCTCCTCGGGAGCGGAGGTCATCCACCTGGGCCATAACCGCTCCGTGGACGAGATAGTGAACGCCGCCATACAGGAAGACGTGCAGGGCATAGCCGTCAGCTGCTACCAGGGCGGGCATATAGAATTCTTCAAGTACCTAATGGACCTGCTGAGGAAAAAGGGCGCCGGCCATATAAAAGTGTTCGGCGGCGGGGGCGGGGTCATCATCCCCAAAGAAATTGCCGAACTGCACAAGTACGGCGTAAGCCGCATCTTCTCCCCGGAGGACGGCCGGAACCTGGGCCTGCAGGGCATGATAAACATGATGCTCAAGGCCTGCGATTTCGAGCTTAAGCCCGACCTGAAGAAAGCGCTTGCGAAGTTCAGGACCAGGGAAACGGGCGCGGTCAACGCCCTCGTCTCCGCCTTCGAGCGGGCCGCGGCCGGCTCTCTCGTAAAAGAGGTTCCGGAAATAAGAAAAGCCCTTGGAAAGATAAAGTCCGGTTCCGCCGTGGTCGGCATTACCGGCACCGGCGGCGCGGGCAAGAGCTCCCTCATAGACGACCTGGTCTGCCGCTTCCTGCGCGATTTCAAGGACAAGACCGTGGCCGTGCTCGCCGTGGACCCCTCCAAGCGCAAAAGCGGCGGCGCCCTGCTGGGCGACCGCATCCGGATGAACTACATAAATTCGCCGCGCGTGTTCATGCGCTCTTTCTCCACCCGCGATTCCGGCACCGAGCTTTCGCCCTGCATAAAGGACGCCGTGCTGGTGGCCAAGGCCGCCGGCTACGACCTGGTTATAGTCGAGACCGGCGGCATAGGCCAGGGCAGCGCCGGGATAGTCGAGGTCTGCGACGTTTCCCTTTACGTGATGACGGGTGAATTCGGCGCCTTGAGCCAGCTTGAGAAGATCAATATGCTGGATTTCGCCGATATCGTGGCGCTGAACAAGTTCGACCGCGGCGGCGCCCAGGACGCTTACCGCGGCGTCTGCAGGCAGTACGCCGTTAACCACGAACTGACCCGGGCGGACGCCAAGGATCTCCCCGTCTTCGGCACGGTGGCCAGCCGGTTCAACGACCCCGGGACCAACCAGCTTTACAAGGCGCTCATAGAAGCGCTCGACAAAAAAAAGAAACTTAACTGGCGGGTAAAAGCGGAGAACGCCCCCGCCGGCGATCCCGAAGCCGGCATAATCCCTTCTTCGCAGGCGCATTATCTGGGAGAGATCTCCCATACCGTAAGAACGTACCGGAAGACCTCCGCGGAGCAGGCCGAAGCCGCCCGCAGGCTTTTCCAGGTAAAAGGAACCCGCGACCTGCTTAAAGAGCCGGCGCAGGGGCGCGGCGCCTCCGGGGCCGCCCTTCTTTCCGGGCTGGACGAACTGTCCGCCGGGCTTAAGGCAAAGGTCCGCCCCGAAACCGAAGCCGTCCTCCGGGATTTCTTCAAGACCAGGGAATGCTACCGCGGCGGCACGCTGGTTACAAAAGTGCGGGAGAAAGAGATCCGCACCGAGCTTTACAACGTCACGCTTTCCGGAACCAGGCTTCCCAAGGTCTGCGTTCCGGACTTTGAGGACTGGGGCGAGATAGTTAAATGGTGCCTGAAAGAGAATCTGCCCGGCTTTTTCCCCTATACCGCCGGGGTGTTCCCCTTCAAGCGCGTGGAAGAGGACCCCAAGCGGCAGTTCGCCGGCGAAGGCTCGCCGCTGCGCACCAACAAGCGCTTTCACCTTTTGAGCGACGGGGAAAAGGCCAAGCGCCTCAGCACGGCTTTCGACAGCGTCACGCTTTACGGTTCCGATCCCGGCCGCTCGCCGGACATTTTCGGCAAGGTGGGCGAAAGCGGCGTGAGCGTGTGCACCCTGGACGACATCAGGAAGCTTTACTCGGGCTTCGACCTTTGCGCGCCGGAGACCAGCGTCTCCATGACCATCAACGGCCCGGCGCCGATCATGCTGGCCATGTTCTTCAACGCGGCGATCGAGGGAGAAGTTGAAAAGTTCGTGGAAAAGCAGGGGCGCTCCCCGAATAACGCCGAGTACGCGGCCATCAGGGAAGGCACGCTCCAGACGGTGCGCGGCACGGTGCAGGCCGACATCCTGAAAGAAGACCAGGGCCAGAACACCTGCATCTTCTCCACGGCTTTCGCCCTTAAGATGATGGGCGACATGCAGCAGTATTTCATCGAGCATAAGGTGCGCAATTATTATTCCGTCAGCATCAGCGGCTACCACATCGCCGAGGCGGGCGCTAACCCCGTCAGCCAGCTGGCCTTCACTCTCGCGAACGGCTTCACCTTCGTGGAGTATTATCTCAGCCGCGGCATGCGCATAGACGACTTCGCGCATAACCTGTCCTTCTTCTTCTCGAACGGCCTGGACTGCGAGTATTCCGTGATCGGTCGCGTGGCCCGCCGCATCTGGTCCGTGGTGATGCGGGACCGCTACGGCGCGTCCGAGCGCAGCCAGAAGCTGCAGTACCATATCCAGACCTCGGGCCGCTCGCTGCACGCCCAGGAGATGGCCTTCAACGACATCCGCTCCACCCTGCAGGCCCTGATGGCCGTGTATGACAACTGCAACTCGCTGCACACCAACGCTTACGACGAGGCCGTGACCACGCCCACCGAGGAATCGGTGCGCCGTGCCGTGGCCATCCAGCTGATAATCTCGAAAGAGCTCGGCCTCGCGAAGAACGAGAATTCCCTGCAGGGCTCTTTCATAATAGAGGAGCTGACCGACCTGGTGGAAGAAGCCGTACTGGCGGAACTGGAAAGGCTCGACGCCCGCGGCGGCGTGCTGGGCGCCATGGAAACCCAGTACCAGCGCGGCAAGATCCAGGACGAGTCCATGGTCTACGAGGAAGGCAAGCACAACGGGACGCTGCCGATAGTCGGCGTGAATACGTTCATAGACCCGGCTGCCGGCCGCGGCGGCTACAAGGCCCCCGCTTCCATCACCCGCGCTTCACAGGCGGAAAAGGAAGGGCAGATAAAGAACCTCCTGGCTTTCCAGAGGCGGAACAGCGCGCACTCGGCCGCCGCGCTTAAAAAACTGCAGAGAGCTGCGCAGACCGGCGGAAATATTTTCTCCGAGCTTATGGAGACCGTGAAATACGCCTCGCTGGGCGAGATCACCGGGGCCCTTTATGAAATAGGGGGCCGCTACCGGCGCAACATGTGATGGAGATCAACGAATACAGCCAAAGGATAGCGGCGCTTCAGAGCGGCCTGCAGGCGAAGGGCCTGGAGGGCGCGCTGCTGACCGCGTTCACGGATATATATTACTTCACCGGCAGCAGGCAGAACTCCGTGCTCTGGGTCCCGGCCTCCGCCCCCGCCGTCCTCCTGGCCCGCAAAAGTTTCACGCGGGCCAAAGCGGACAGCCCCTAGATCGG
>JAJZVJ010000129.1 GCA_021845705.1 bacterium | reverse complement strand
AGAAGCATGGCTGTAATATCTGGCTGGAGTCCAAGACCGGGAAAGGCGTAAAGTTCTGTTTCGCCCTTCCTATCGCCAAGGACCAGGGGACCTAAGGAAGGTAAATAAGCATGAAAAATTTAGCCAAAACGCTGCTCCCGGTCCTGCTCGCCGCCGCGGCCGCCTGCGCTCACGCGCCGGCCCCGGGGTCCTATAGGGCCGCCCCCGAACCGCTTACGGCCGACGGCTCCGCCGCTTTCGACGAGCGTAACCCGGGAGTTTCGCGCGAGCTGGCCGCTCTTGACGCCGAGAAGAACGCGCTGCGCCGTACCGCCGGGCTTTTTATGGACGAGGCCTCGGCGGCTGATAATTACCCGGCGCTTGAGATAGGCCTGCTTAAAACCCCGCAGCTTTATGTCGCGAAACGCAAAGTCATATCGGAGGGCCAGGACGGGGCCTCCTACCGCGTGCGCGCCAAAGTCTGGGTTTACCACGACAAGATCGCTTCCGCGCTGCGCGGTATGAACCTTGCCGGAACCGACGCCGCCGCGACGGTGGCCGCGTTCGTGCAGCGCGGCCCGGCCGACAAGACCTTTTCGGCCGCGTTCAGGGAGGCTTTTTCACGCCGCTCGGCCATAACCATAAAAGATTTCCCGTTCGCCTCCGACGCGGGCCTGCTTTCCGGGCCCGACCAGCCTGTCCTCGACGCGGCCGACGACGCCGGCGCGGATCTGCTGTTCTCCGTTTCGGCTTCCGCGGTCCCCTCCGGCGCCGGCCTTAATACGGGCTTTTATCCTTCACGCGCCGAAGCCTCGCTGAAGATCCTGGACGTTAAGACCGGGCGCGAGCTGCTCAGCCTCTCCAGCCAGGCTAACGCTATCGACTCTTCCGAGGCGGCGTCTTTTGCCAAAGCCATGGCTTCCGCCGGCGAACTTCTTGCGGCTGAGGCCGCCGGAAAGGCTGACCGCCTGTTGAAACAGGATACTGCGGTAAAGTTGAGGTTCCTGGGACTGGACGGCCTGGAAACGCTTGAGAAGCTTAAAGCCCAGCTGCTGCGCACGGACCTTAAAGGGCTGCGGCTTGTGAGCTATTCCGACGGCGCCGCTGTTTTCTCGGCGGTGCCCCGGCAGCCTGATCCCCAGGAGTTCGCCAGCGTCATACTGCGCGGGGATTCCCTGGGCCTGCAGCTGGAAGGGGTGGCCGGGCAGGAAGTCGTATTCTCGATGTCCAGATAGGGCCCGGGTAGTTTCGCTATTGCGGATATTAAAGGATCACGGATGAAGGCCGAGGCTAAGACAGGGGGGATCGTTAAGGGTTTTTTTCTTCCTTTTGGTATTTTCCCGGCGGCTTTTCTGCTTTTCGGCTGCGCAACGGGAGGGTCATACGCGGTCTCTCCGTCGCTGCGCGCCGTGACTGACCCCAGGGTGGCGGTACTTCCGTTCGATAACCAGAGCACGGACGTAGAAGCCCCCGACATGCTGCGCAAACTGATCTCCGAGGGGTTTGAAAAGCGCGGCTACCCGCTGCTGCCGCTTGCCGAGGTGGACGGCAAACTGCAGGGGCTCGGGGTTTCCGAGGGGGGGCAGCTGCCCGGTGTTAAGCCGGCGGATATAGGGAAGGCCCTGGGCGCCGATCTGCTTTGCTACGGCGACGTGGAGGATTTTACTTTTCAGAACCTGGGCTTTGTAGTGCGCAAATCGGTGAAGCTGCATCTTACGATAATATCCGCGGCTACCGGGGAGACCCTTTACGAAGGCTCCGGCGCCGGCAAGGACCTGAAAGTTTACTTCGATAAAGATCAGGCGAAGGCGGCTTTTGTGGAGCAGATGGCCGTTAAACTGGTGCAGAATATACTAAAAAGCCCGCTGAAGAAAGAGGCCGGGGAAGCGGCCTGGAAGGCGCTGGACCGCCTGCCGCGCAGGTAACTTGGCCCGATCTTACGCTGTTTTGCATGTTTTAGATACAAGGACGGGAGGATAATATGGGAAAAAATAAACTGTTCATAGCCGCCGCGGCGGCCCTGCTGGCGGCGGCCTGCGCGCCGGCTAAGACCGTAAAGATGCAGCAGGCTACCAGCGTGAACGAAACCGAAAATGTAACGTCTAGATATACCGGCCCGAAGCGCAGGATAGGCGTTGTGGAGTTCGAGAATAAATCCGCCTACGGCCAGGGACGCCTGGGCGGCGCGGCTTCCGACATACTTGTCACCGAACTGGTCAAATCCGGGAAGTTCATCGTGGTGGAGCGGGACCGGATGAACAAGATAATGGAAGAACAGAAATTCCAGGCCCAGGGCATGACCGACCCTCAGACGGTGGCCAAGCTGGGCCAGATAATGGGCCTTGAGGCTATAGTGGTAGGGTCGGTTTCCCAGTTCGGGGTTAAAAAAGAAGGGTCCGACTACCTGCTTACCCAGTCCAAGCGGCAGGAAGCCGACGTCACCGTGGATATAAGGCTGATCGACGTGCAGAGCGGCCAGGTGATACTTGCCGACTCCGGCAAGGGCATGGCCAAATCAACCAAGGCTTCCTTCCTCGGTATGGGGACCAAAGGGGGCTACGATGAGACCCTTGAGGGTGAAGCGCTGCGCGCAGCCCTGGTCCAGTTCGTGGCCAACATAGCCAGCCAGCTCAACAAGAAGCCCTGGTCCTGCATGATAGCGGCCGCGTCCGGAGACCAGCTCTATCTTAACGCTGGGGATGATTCGGGAGTTACTCCGGGGATGAAGCTTGACTGTTTCAGATTGGGGGCCGAGATCCGGGACCCGCGCTCCAACCTGGTAATCGGCCACGTCGAGGACTCCCTTGGCAGGGCCGAGGTGACCGGGCAGTGCGGAGATTCGGGCGACTGCTCCAAAGCCAAGTTTACCAAGGCTTCAGGCGCGTCCCCGAAGGCCGGGGATATCTGCCGTCTGGCGAAGTAGATGCGCGCCTGGCGGCCGGGCGGCTTGCCGCCCGGCCGCAGGTTCATTTATGTTATCCAAGCTGAATACATTGTGCCTTAAGGGGATCGACGGACGGGAGGTCAGGGCCGAGGTCTATATCGCCTCCGGCCTGCCCTCTTATTCCGTGGTGGGCCTTCCCGACGCGGCCGTTAAAGAGGCCAAAGACCGCGTGGTGGCCGCAGTGCGTAATTCCGGCTTTGATTTCCCCTCAAAGAGGATAACCGTTAATCTTGCGCCGGCCGAGATAAAAAAAACCGGCACCCATTTCGATCTGCCCATAGCCCTGGGCGTCATAGCCGCCTCGGGCCGTCTCGGCAAAGAACCGCCGGCCCGCCTTGAGGACACTTTCTTCATAGGCGAGCTTGCCCTTGACGGCGCGCTGCGCCCCGTTGCCGGGGTACTGCCTATGCTGCTGGCCCTGAAAGGCCGCGGAGGCACGGCGGTGGTCCCGCACGGGAACTCGGCCGAGGCCGCTATTTCGGGCGTAAACTGTCTATCAGCCTCCAGCCTGAAAGAGGTCGCGGCCTGGCTCGCGGGCGAGGCGGAGCTTGAAGCCTGCGCTGTTCCCGCGTCAGGACAGCCGCCGGCCGGCGCGGTGAACGACTTTTCCGAGGTGAAGGGGCAGCCGTTCGCCAAGCGCGCCCTTGAGATAGCGGCGGCCGGCTTCCATAACGTAATACTTGTGGGCCCTCCCGGCGCGGGAAAAAGCATGCTGGCCCGCCGGTTCGGGGCGCTGCTGCCGCCGATGACCTTTGACGAGTCGCTTGAAACGACCAAACTGTATTCGGTCAGCGGCCTGGTGGCCGCCGGGCGCCTGGTAAGCGAGCGCCCTTTCAGGGAGCCGCATCATACTATCTCCGACGCCGCGCTTATCGGCGGCGGGTCCAGTCCGCGGCCGGGCGAAGTCTCCCTGGCGCACAACGGCGTGCTTTTTATGGACGAGTTCCCGGAGTTTTCACGTCCGGCCCTTGAGGCCCTCAGGGAGCCGCTCGAGGCCTGGAAGGTGACCGTCTCCAGGGTAAAGGAAAGCGTCGCTTATCCCGCCCGCTTTCTTATGGTGGCCGCGATGAACCCCTGCCCCTGCGGCTACCTTGGCCACCCTACCCGCGAGTGCGCCTGCTCGCCGCTCCAGGTGCATAAGTACCGCGCCAAGATCTCCGGCCCTATCCTTGACCGGATAGATCTGCAGGTGCAGCTCTCGGCGGTTAAGTACGCCGACTGGGAGGCTATGCCGAGGGGGGAGCCCACGGCCGCTATCGCCGGGCGCGTGCTGAAGGCTATGGATATCCAGCGAAAACGTTTCAAAGGCGGCGTAAAAGCCAACGCTTTCATGGCCGGGGCGGAACTGCGCAGGCACTGCTCCCTGCCGTCCGGCGCGTCGGCCGTGCTGGAGACAGCCATGAACAAGCTGGGTTTCTCGGCCAGGTCCCTGGATAAGATCCTGAAAATTTCGCGCACGATAGCCGACCTGGAAGGCGTTCCTGAGATAAAAAAGGAACACATTATTGAAGCCGTGCAGTACAGGATGCTGGATAAAGCCGGCGCGCTCGCGGCGGGATTCTGACTCTGGACCGGAGGTACCATGAAAATAACCCTACTTGCCCTTTCGCTATGTTTTCCGGCTGGCTGGCTTAGCGCCGAGCAGATAAAGCCGCCGGAGTCTGATGCCGAGTATCGGAAAGCAGCGGCCAGCGCCGTCGCCATGCCGCAGTACGTGGATGGGAAGCCCGTCGCGGCGCCCGTCTCCACGGCACCTGCGGCGGCCGTTAAGCCCGCTGCGTCCTCACCGGCCGCCGCGCCTGAAAAGAAGGCCCCGGTAAAAGCCGTTTCCACCGTGAAAAAAGCCGGACCGGCCGCTGTCCCGGCGCCCCCGGCGCGTGAAAAAGAGGCGGCCTCCATTCTGCCCGTAGTTGAGGAGCCCCATACCGGGGCCGGGTCCGGCGTTGTCAAGAGGCACACTGTCTCCTCCGGCGACACGCTCTGGGACCTTTCAGGGAAGTATTACAATGACCCTTATAAGTGGGGGAAAATATATAACGCCAATCTCGGCACGGTAGCTAACCCGGACCGGATCTATCCTAAAGAGGAACTTGTTATTCCCGGTATTACCGAAGAGGTCAAGCCGGCGGCAAGCAAAGCCGCGGTCATAGAAGAGGCGGAGACCGTTAAGGAAGCGGAGATGTCCAGCGCAGATATCGCCCAACCCGCCGCCCCCGCGCCGGAGGCCGCCGTTAAGCGGGAACCTGCCACGCGCGCCGAGCCACCTGCGGATTTTTCCAGGAACGCCCTGTCCGAGGAAATGCCGGAGGACCAGTCTGAATGGTCCGATAATGTTAAGGTGGTCCCGGACGACTGGCTCGAGGACGGGGTGATAACCGCCAGGTTAGCGGGCCGCGGCGGGAGTATGGAGGACAGCCTTTCCGTGGAAGGGGCCCCGCTGGAGATCACGATGTCCGGCCCCGGTATAGTGAAGGCCGGAGACCAGCTGGCCATTTACCTTAAAGCCGACGATGTGCACGACAGGTCCGGCAAGCGGCTGGGCCGCGGGCTGCAGCGGGTCGGGCTGGCCGAGGTAGTGGACGTGCAGGACCTGGCGGTTACCGCGCGCGTCATGGACGCCACTACGGCTATTTCAAAAGGCTATATAGTAAAGAAAAAATAGCGTTCAGTTGCCTGCAACTCATATCCGGGGGTCATAAGATGGGGGCTAAAACCGAGACGGAAAAGCTGGCCAGGGTAAGGCTTAACTTTTTTGCCTGCCACAAGAGCGACTGGCTGCTGCGCCTGCTGGACATCTACGGCGGCGCCGCCGAGCTTTTAAAGCGCCCGCCGGCGGAGATAGCCGCCGAGGGCGGGGTAATGCCGGAGACGGCCGAAAGGCTGGCCGCGCAGACCGCCGCCGCCGACCCCGGGAAGGAACTGCTTGCCGCAGAGAAGGCTGGCGCGGCCGTTCTCACTTCCCTCGACGAGGCTTACCCCGAACTCCTCAGAAAAATTTATGACCCGCCGCTGGTGATCTATGTGCGCGGCGCGCTGGCCCCGGTCCCGGCGGCGGCGGTAGTAGGGACGCGGAAGGCCACGCCGTATGGCCTGCGCACCGCCGCGAGGCTGGCGCGCGAGCTGGCGGCTTCCGGCGTCGCGGTGGCCAGCGGCCTCGCCCGCGGAATAGACACCGCGGCCCACCAGGCGGCGGTAGAGGCCGGCGGGGTTACGTGGGCCGTGCTAGGCTCCGGGCTTAACGCTGTCTATCCGGTGGAGAACAAGAAGCTCGCGGGGAAGATCGTGGAAAGCGGCGGGGCCCTTGTTTCGGAGTTCCCGATGAACAAGGGGCCCATGCAGGCTAATTTCCCGCGGCGCAACAGGATAATTTCGGGCCTGACGCTCGCCACCGTGGTCGTTGAGGGTGGCTTCGAGTCCGGGGCCCTTATTACCGCCCGTTTCGCGCTTGAGCAGGGGCGCGAGGTTCTGGCCGTGCCGGGGCCCGTGGATTCCGCCGTCAGCCGCGGGCCGAATTACTTTATCAGGAACGGGGCTTCCCCCGTAGAGAACGCGGGGGATATCGTGGCCTCTTTCCCGCCGGAATACCTGTTCGGGCTTAAGGCTTGCCCCACCGAGCCTGTCGCAAGCCCTTCCGAAGCCGTCCTTAAGTCGGTTTCTCCGGACGCGCTGGAGGCTTACAGGGCTATCGCGGCCGAAGACGGCGGGCTTAACGCGGACGAACTTACGGCCAAGCTTTCCTGGCAGGTGCAAAGGGCGGCGGCGGCGCTGTTCGAACTGGAGACTTCCTCCCTGCTGGTATCCCGCGGCGGCCGTTACTGCCGTGCGCACTAAACTCGCCAGTCATCCCCGGGGCCTGCCAAGGGGGCCGGACCGCAAAAACGTTGTCTCGCACCGTGCTCGCAACTCCCCGCCTCGCCCTCCGCGCTTACGTAAGCGTCGGGCTCCGGCAGGGTTTTGCTAACCCGGCCCCCTCGCCAGTCCCTCGGTAAGAACCCCGCTTAAT
>JAJZVJ010000128.1 GCA_021845705.1 bacterium | reverse complement strand
CCGATCTATCATCACGTATTTCAGGTAGTCCATATTAAGAGGAACGGCCTCCTGGTATATTATCCGATAGTTATATGAAAGATCTGTTTCAAAAAGGTTAAACCTTTTAACCCGTACGTTCGGCAAGAATAAAATATTATAATAAATGCCTGCGGCCGGCGCGCGGGAGCGGATTCCGAACGCGCTTTATACGGGAGGGACAATGACCGGTTTTTCACAACAGCTTATAAAGGCCCGCTCCGCGGCCGGCTTCGATACGGCCTACAAATTTTACCACCGCAACGGCGGCAGAAAGCACTTCTCTTTCACCTTCGTGCAGTTTCAGCTGGACCGGCCTGGATGGGGTGCTTCATACCGCCTGAGGGAACATACAATGAACAAAATATCGACACTGATCTTGATCGCGCTGTTTTCCAGTCCCTGCCTGGCGGCGGACCTGCCGCCTCTCAGCGCCGCGGCGGCCAGGAACACAGCCGCGGCCGTTCCGCCCCCGTCAGCCCTTAGAGGACCGGGACCAGGCTGGACTGCTCCCGCGTGGTGCAGTACGGCGGCAGCCTGGACGATATCTACGCCTGCATAGACGTCTACTGGCACGGCGAGGAGCAGGACAACCCGCCCGGCAGCTACACCAACGTCATCAAGCTGCTTTACAGGGCCGAGGCCAAAGATCCGGCGCAGTGGGACAACTTCACCACTTCCGAATGGCTGCATTATTCGCAGTGGTCGGCCTGGCACAAGGACCCGGCGGCCGCGGCCTGCGGCAAGGATAAGGACAAGGAAGCCGTGGCCGTGATAATGACGGGGCGGCGCTGGAATATGGACAATTTCCAGTTCCACCTGCAGGCGGGTACCGTTATGGAGGGGATGGCCAGGTTCTACAAGCCCGAGTACTACGCCTTCATCCAGGATTGCTACAACCTGGCGTATAAAGCCGCCGCCAACGACCAGGAACGCGTGCGGGCGCTGCTCAGCCTGGGACACACCTACCGCAACCAGGGGGACAAGGCCACGGCCATAGAATACCACAAACGGGTGCTGGCCATAGACCCCGCCAACAAGCCTGCGCAGAACTATATCAGCCAGCTTGAAAACAACTGACCGCGCCACCGTCCCCCCGAACTGCCGGCTAAAAAAACCGGCGGTTTTCATTTAAAACCGTTGCCAGCGGCGTTTTCAACATGCTTAAATGATGGTAATGCAGGGGGAAGCCGTCCCGGGTTTACTATGAAGAAACTGGCGCTGTCGTTCTTGATCATCTTCGCGGCCGCGGCCGCGCGGGCTTTCGAGCTGCCCGCGCTTTCCGCCGCCAGCCTGCCGGAAGTCCAGGCGGCGCCGGAACCGGCGGCTGACAAAAAACCCCCCGCCGCCGGGAAAGGCTCCGGCGCCTGGGACTTCCGCAATGAAACCATATATTTCCTGATAACGGACCGCTATGTGGACGGCGACCCTGACAACGACAAGATCTACGGCGACGAGTACTGGCCGGGGAACCTGAAGTATTACCAGGGCGGAGACTTTAAAGGCCTGATACAGAACCTGGACCACATAAAAGATATGGGATTTACCGCCATCTGGATAACCCCGCCGGTAATGCAGCCTCCCGGCCGCTACCAGAACCTGGACGGCTCCTACGACGCGGCCGGCTACCACGGCTACTGGGCCTGGGATTTTTCAAAGATAGACCCGCACCTGGAATCCAAAGGCGCCGCCTACGCCGACCTGATAAGCGCCGCCCACGCGAAAGGGCTCAAAGTCATACAGGACGTGGTGTGCAACCACGGCCACGGCGGTTATGTCAGCCCTTCCGTGAAATGGTACGACAAGCGCGGCCAGCTTTCCGGCCTGGGCCGCACCTTCGATTATTACAACGACAAAGAGAACTGGTTCAACCACACCGGCCCCGCCATAGCGGATTTACTGGACCTCAACGACAGCAACCCGGAAGTTCTGAAATGGTTCCTGGAGATCTACAAGAACTACCAGGACATGGGCGTGGACGCTTTCCGCATAGACACCGTGGCCTGGATGAAGCCCGAGTTCTGGAAAGGCTTTACCGAAGGCCTGCACGCCAACAAGAAAGATTTTTTCATGTTCGGAGAGGTCTGGACCAACGGGGACTATAACTGGCTGGCGAGCTACACCAACCTGGCGCCCGGCGACCCCATGAACAGCGGCATGAGCGTGGTGGACATGCCCGGCTCCTCCATGGGGACCTGGGGCCAGCTGGAGCAGGTTTTCAAAGGCGGGGATTACACCAAAGCGGACGAAGTGCTGAAGAACGACGGCAAATACAAGGACGCTTCCTACCTGGTGACCTTCCTGGACAACCACGACAAGCCGCGCTTCAACGGCCCGGGCTGGGACGGCAGCGCCGCCGCCACCGAGCAGTATTTTGACGCGCTCAATTTTTATTTCACCGCCCGCGGCATACCCTGCGTGTACTACGGCACCGAGGTGGAGATGGTGGGCGGCAACGACCCCGACAACCGCAAAATGCTGGGCACGGACGGCATACAGCGCTCCAAAAACGACCCGGTCTACCACCAGTTGCAGAAGCTGAACGCCATCCGCCGGGCGAGCACGGCCCTGCAGAAGGGCGCGCAGACAAAGCTTTACGCCTCCAAGGACCAATACGCTTTCAGGCGCGAGTACCAGGGGCAGAAAGCCTTCGTTTTCCTCAATAAGGATTCCAATACGGCGGCCATGAGCGCAAAGGGCGTTCCCGCCGGGACCTACACCGAGCTCTACACCGGCCGGACGGTCAGCATAAGCGGCCGCGCTTCCATAGAAGTCCCGGCGCACGGCCTGCGCGTCCTCGCCTCCGGCGACGTTAAGGGCGCGCCCTGGAAAATAGCCGGCGGCCCCGAGACAAAAAAACCCTGGCCGGCCCGCCCCGCCCCGGCGACAAAAAAATAAGGCGGGAAGCGCTTAAAAGCGGTGCGGGGCCAGCCTGCTCCGCTTTTTTATATATAATTCATTACGACTTTTCTGAAATTAAGGAGCCGGCATGAGCATACACCATAACCAGCCCAAGGGATTGTTCCTTTTGTTCTTCGTTGAAATGTGGGAGCGCTTTTCTTATTACGGAATGAGGGCGCTCCTGGTGCTTTACATGGTGAAGTCCCTTATGTTCTCCACGGAAAAATCCAGCCAGATCTACGGCTGGTACACCGGGATGGTCTATCTTACCCCGCTGCTGGGCGGCTATATAGCCGACCGCTACCTGGGCCAGCGCAGGTCAATAGTAATAGGCGCCGTGCTGATGTCGCTGGGTCACTTCGCCATGGCCCTGCCCTCCATGCCCTTCTTCTTCGGGGCGATGATATTCCTTATAATGGGCAACGGCTTTTTCAAACCCAATATCTCCACCGTAGTGGGCTCCCTCTACGAGGAAAACGACCCCCGCCGCGACGGCGGCTTCACCATATTTTACATGGGCATAAACCTGGGCGCTATGTTCTCCCCGCTGGTCTGCAGCACGCTGGGAGAGAAGATAGGCTGGCACTGGGGCTTTGGCGCCGCCGGAGTGGGGATGGTGCTGGGCCTGGCCATGTACCTGTGGGGGCAGAAATCCCTGCTCGGCGACAAATGCCTGAAACCGACCTCCCCCGGCACTAATTACTGGGTCCCGATAGGGCTGGTGGCGCTGTTCATTATATTCCTTACTGCGAACGCTTTCCAGTTCAACGGCTATGACATAAAGGGCATGATCCCCCGCTGGGCCTACGGCACGCTGGCGATACTGGTCGCTATCGGCCTGGCCTACGCGTACGCCTCTAAGCCGGAAAAATCCACCCTGACCCATGTAGAGAAGCAGCGGCTGGCCGTTATTTTTATAATGGTGTTCTTCTCCATCTTCTTCTGGTCGGCCTTCGAACAGGCCGGCAGCTCGCTTACCCTGTTCGCCGACCGCGAGACGAACCGCACTATCAGCCTGTTCGGCTGGACCTGGCTTATGCCGGCGGGTTATTTCCAGTCGCTTAACCCGTTCTTCATAGTCCTGCTCGCCCCGTTCTTCTCAAAGATCTGGCTAAGCCTCGGGGAAAAGAACAAGGAGCCCTCAAGCCCGGTAAAGTTCGCCATGGGCCTGGGCCTGCTGGCAATAGGCTTCGTGGTAATGATAGCGGCCGCCGCGGCCTACCAGCAGAACGGCCCGGTGAGCGTAATGTGGCTGATAGGCGCTTATTTCTTCCACACCCTGGGCGAACTGTGCCTCTCCCCGGTGGGCCTTTCGCTGGTGACCAAGCTGGCGCCGGCGCAGTTCGGCTCGCTGATGATGGGGGTCTGGTTCCTCTCCAGCGTGGCGGCCGGTTTCGTGGGCGGTTTCTTCGCCGGCAACTACGACTCGATGAGCCACACGCTGTTCTACATGATCCCCACCGGCACGGCTATCGGCGCGGCCGCGCTTCTGCTGCTGATAACGCCCAAGGTCAGGAAATGGATGCACGGGATACATTAAACCGCCTGCCATAGAACTTAAAACACCCGGGGAGACCCGGGTGTTTTTATTTGCGGGTGCCCCCAGGAAAATCGAAAGTAGCTTTTTAGCTGTATAAATTCGGGAATCCGGGATGTTTTGCCGGATTCCAGTTTTTTTGCTTGACAAGTAACACTATATTATTATATATAGTGTTATATGACAAAACTTCAGCTCGCGGCATTACGGCAGAAAGTCCGCCTTCTTACCGGCCGGCGCTTCACTTTAGAGCGCACGGCCATGGGGTTCGTGCCCATGCTTCAGGCCAGCCTTCTTGAGCGGCGCTTTCGGAAGAACGGCCCCCCGGCCTATTATCTGTCCATTCCAAATCCGGCGGGGACCAGCCGGCACCGCTACGTGCGCAAGGCCGATGTGGACATGGTCCGCAGGCAGACCGACGCCTGGCGGGAATTCAGCCGGGCGATGGCGGAGTGGGTCCGGGTCACCGGAGAAGTCGAGCGCCTGCTGCGCCGGATGGGCGAAGGCCGCTGTGTGAAGACCGGCCTTGGCGGCAAGCGATGAAAACCTGGCAATTATGGCGCGAAGACAAGGCGGCGGTAACGCGGCAGCTGGAAGAGGGGCTGCGGCACGAAGGGCACAACAGCGCGTTCGGCGACAACGATCTGATCGTCGGGTTCCTGATGGTGGAAGGTTTCTGGTCGGTGCTGACGGAGACGAAGGCCGATCTGTTGAAGAAAGAGAACGGCTACCCGCCGAGGATGCTGAACGGCCTATGCGCGCTGCGCGAGCTGGCCGGGGTGGAGCGGATTGCGCAAAGCGGGAAAGTATTAGGTGACGAGGCGCTGCTTCGGCTGGCCGGATTTCAGGCCGAGCAGATAGAAGCGGCGCGGGCGGATGGGCGCCTGTGTGTCGATCCGGAGACCTTGTCGAATCATTTAAGCCGGATCAGCGCGTCGGCTGCGGAGGGTAGCTGGTGGAAGCATGTGCGGCTGCTGAAGTCGAAGCGCTGGTACCGCGGCGGGGTTTATGCGGTGGACGGCACCGATATCACGATCCCATACGGGCAGGAAGAGAACTACGAGGGCGCGGAGAAGCGCGGTGATGCTGTGGGTTATAAACTTGTGGTGGTATTGAATATCGACGAGGGGCATGAGCGCGTGGTGGGCTGGGCGCTGGGCGGGCTGGCGCGAAGCGAGAAAGCTATGCTGAAAGAGATCTTCAAGGGCCTGCGCGAGCAGTTCGGGCGGCTTGGGGACTGGATGGACGTTTTGGTGATGGACCGCGGTTACTGGGGCGCAGAATTTTTAGGCGGGCTGAAGCGTTCGGAGGGAGTAGCTTACGTTACCCGGACGCGGGACGACGAGGTGGATGTGGCGCGGGAGGCGGACGGGCTGGCGCGGCTTGAGAGCACAAAGTGGCAAGAGGCGCAGGAGCAGCACAGCCGGCTGGGGCCTATGCTGGTGCGGATGGCTGGGTTTTCCGGTTTGCCGCTTTACGACGGGGAAAACAAGGATCACGGACCCTGCCAGGTTGTGGTAGCGGAAGAGTATGATCTGAAAGGGCGGCGTCTGCCGGAGCGGCCGAGGTTCCGCTATGTGACCAGCCTTCCCGTGGACCCGGCTGATCCCAGATCCGTGCAACGGGTCCGCGCCTATTACCGCCGGCGCTGGTCTGTGGAGAACCAGGGCTTCTGGGTTTTGACCAAACGGTGGAACCTGGACGCGTTGGCGGGGCGGAACCTTAACGCTATCCGCGCCCGGTTGAACTTCGTGCTACAGCTTTACAACGCGGAGAATTGCTGCGCGTGGAAACACCCCGGGAGTTTCCAGAAGGAATTGCCGCGGCTTAAACGGCCGCCGAAGGGGGAGCGGCTTGGCAGGGCTTCAATCATGGTTTACACGCCGGATGGCCGGGTAGGTTCGTTTCAGGCGGGCGAATACAGGAAACTATTAACCACGGCGGTTGAAAAGGCCACGCAGGCGGCGACCAGGGATAATTTGAAAGCCGCCATTATCAGGGCTTTGCGGGAAGGTAAAAATATCGAGGATATCCTCAGAGATCTTTAAAGGCCGGGCACCCTGCCCGGGAAATACCGAAAGTGAATTCAGGCTGGTCCGCCAGTTCCGGGACCGTCCCCGACGGGAATTTTATCCCGCGGCTATGCGCGGAAAAAAATCACTTTCGATTTTCCTGGGGTGCCCCGGAGGCCCTTGACATTAAAAGGCCGCCACATTACACTAGAATTACAGGGTTTTGCGGGATTTCTATGAACACCCGTTACACGATAATTTTGGTCTCCCTGCTATGCGCCGCCGCCCAGGCGGGGTTGGCGCGCGGTTCCGGTTTCGAGACGGCCCTGCTGGGGAATATTTCGGATCTGCAGGTGCCTATGCCGGCGGCCGGGCCGGAAGAGGTCCCCGCCGAGGCGGCGCCGGCTTTCGGCCGGCAGGCCGCGTACGGCTTTTACGCGGAAAGGTTCCCCGGTTTTTACGACGCGCGCGGCCAGAATATATAA
>JAJZVJ010000127.1 GCA_021845705.1 bacterium | reverse complement strand
CCGATCTCCCAAGGAAGAACTTAAAAAGCACCTGGATGAAATGATCGGCTGACGGCGCTGAAGCTGAAAGGCGGCGGAAGTTTCGGCCTCCCGCCGCCCCGGGCAGTCCCGTCAGGGTTCAGCGGCCGCCTATCCTGCCTTCCTTTAAGTCCCCCGATATATAAATGTCAACCAAGCGCGTTTTTATAATAGACGCACACGCTTTCCTTCACAGGAGCTACCACGCCCTGCCGAAGTTCTCCACCTCCAAGGGCGAGGAAGTGGGGGCCCTTTACGGCTTTACCCGCATACTGCTCAAGATCCTCCGCGAGCGCAGACCGGACTATGTAGCCGTCTGTTTCGACTCCAAAGGCGGAACCTTCCGGGACGGGCTTTACCCGGAGTACAAGGCTAACCGCGCCGAGACCGAACCGGGGCTTATCGGACAGCTTAATACCGCGCGCGACCTTGTTAAAGCGCTGGGCCTTAAAGGCGTTTATCTTAAAGGTTTCGAGGCGGACGACCTCATTGCCACCCTGGCCCGCCGCGCCGGGAAAGCCGGCCTGGAAGCCGTGATAGTTTCCGGGGATAAAGACGCCGCCCAGCTGGCCGGGGAAAATATAAAGCTCTGGGACGGCTCCTCGCCGGATTTCTCGGGCCCGGAGGCCGTGTTGAAGAAATACGGCGTTCCGCCGGGCCTGCTCCCCGATTATTTCGCCCTTACCGGCGATTCCTCCGACAATGTGCCGGGCGTGGCCGGCGTGGGGCCTAAAAGCGCGGCCAAGCTGGTTCAGTCCTATGGGCCGCTTGAAAAAATACTTGCCGCCGCCATGGACCCCGCCCTGGTAGAGTCCGATAAGGCCCTGGCCAAGGTGGCAAAGGATATGGAGAACGCCCGCCTGTCCCGCCGTCTTGTAACGCTGGAAGGCGACGCGCCTGTAGAGGAAGGGCTGGAGATATTCAAGCCCGCCGTCCCCGGAGGCCCGGAGCTTGAGGAAATGGCCCGCCGTCTTGAATTCAAGGAACTGCTGGCGCTGGCCGGCACCGCGGCATCGGCGCACATACCGGCCGACCTCCCGCCGGTGAGGCCGTCTGATGAGGTACTTAATTCCAAGGCCGCGGTTCTTTCTTTCGCCTCTTTTGAAGATGGGCTGGCCATAGGCTCAAAAGAGGGCGTATGCATATTCAGTCCCGGAGCCGTTACACCGGACCAGGCCGCGAAGGCCGCGCGGATATTAGCCGATAAAAACGTTAAAAAGACCGTCTTCGGTATAAAGTCGGTAATGCGCCTGCTGGGCATGGCGGCGGGCTCCGAACCTTTTAATTTCTTCGAAGTGGAAGCGGCCGCGGCCCTGCTGGCCTCGGGGGCGCGCAAGGCGGCGCTGCCGCAGGTGGCCTTTGAGAGGCTGGGGCTGACCATGCAGCCGCCGGGCTCGGCGGAAGAAAAGACGCAGGCCTGCGCCGCCCTCCCCGAACTTGAGACCAAGCTTAAAGAAGAACTTGAGAAAACCGGGATGCTGCCGGTTTACGCGGAACTGGAACTGCCGCTGCTGCCCGCGGTATATTCCATGGAACAGCACGGCACGGCCGCGGACACCGCCCTGCTCGGCGAACTGTCCTCCAGGTTCGAGAAAAAACTGGCGGAACTGCAGGCGGAGTCGGAGCGCCTGACAGGGGTGCAGGTAAACCTGAATTCCCCCAAGCAGGTGGCCTTCCTCCTTTACGAAAAACTGAACCTGGGCCTTGAAGAAGCCCGGAAAAAGCAGTTCAAGAACAAGGAAGGCTACTCCACGGGAGAAGAGGCGCTGGTCTATTTAAAGGCCGCCCACCCGGTAGTCCCGCTGCTGATGGAATACCGGGAGATCTCCAAATTAAAATCCTCTTTTGTGGACAACTTGCTCGCCGCCGCGGGGCCGGACGGGCGGCTGCATACCACTTTCGACCAGCTCGGAACGGCCACCGGCCGCTTCTCCAGTTCAAAACCGAATCTGCAGAATATCCCGGTACGGTCGGAAGCCGGCCTGCTTGTGCGGAAGTGTTTTGTGGCGCGGGAGGGCTTTGCCCTGCTCAGCGCCGATTATTCCCAGATCGACCTGCGGGTGCTGGCCCACCTTTCCGGGGACCATAACCTGGTTTCGGCGTTCAAGAACGGCGAGGACATACACCTGCGCACGGCGTCCGAGGTCTTTAACTGCGCCCCGGAGCTGGTGACGCCCGAGATGCGCCGCGCGGCCAAAGCTATAAATTTCGGCATCGTTTACGGCCAGACGCCGCAGGGCCTTTCCCGTGAACTGGGGATAAGCCGCACCGAAGCCGCAAGCTACATCAAGCATTATTTCGAGGTCTGCCCGGGAGTAAAGGAGTGGAGCGGGAAGACCATGGCCGAGGCTAAAAAGACCGGCTTCGTGACTACCTTCACCGGACGCCGGCGCCTGCTGCCCGAGCTGAAAGCCTCTAACCCCCACCTGCGCTCCTTTGCCGAGCGGGCCGCCGTCAATACCCCGGTGCAGGGAGGCTCGGCCGATATAATCAAGAAGGCGATGATAAAGATCTTTCACGGCTTTAAGAACTCCGGGGACGTATCCATGCTGCTGCAGGTGCATGACGAACTTGTCTTCGAGGTGCGCCGCCGCGCCCTTCCGGAGGCCGCCGCCCTTATAAGGAAAGAGATGGAGCAGGCCTATAAACTGTCCGTCCCTTTGAAGGCGGACCTGAAGTCGGGCCCTAACTGGCGGGATATGGAAAAATATGAGGCTTAGCGCGGCCCCGCTGAGGGAACTGCCGCCCGTCACCAGGGCGCTGGTGGCGTTCTGCTTCGCCGGCTGGCTGGGCGAGCTGGCTTTCGGCGGCTGGCTTAACCACTATTTCGGCCTGGTCCCCGCGGATTTTACCGGGCGCCTGAGGCTTTGGCAGGCTTTGACTTACATTTTCATACACGCCAACTTCTGGCATTTCCTTTTTAACGCCTTCATGCTCTGGATGCTCGGGCGGATCATCGAGCCCGGCATGGGGTCCCGCAAATTCCTGGCCTATTTCCTCTCCTGCGGCGCCGCTGCCGCGCTGCTGACGGCAGCCTGGGACCTGGGTTCGCCGATCCCGGTGATAGGGGCTTCCGGCGCTATCTACGGCCTGCTCGGGGCTTTCGCTTTCCTGTACCCCGAAGTAACGGTCTACGTCTATTTCCTTTTCCCGATGAGCGCCCGCACTATGGCTATTCTGCTTGGCGCCGTGGAATTCGTAATGACGCTTTCGCGGCCCGGCTCCAAGATCTCCAGTGTAACGCACCTTGGCGGCCTGGGCGCGGGGCTGCTTTGGCTCTGGGCGGAGCGCCGCTGGCGTGAAAGGCCGGTCAGGGAAGAGCCGGACCCCGCGGCGGAAGAGAAGGCGGAGGTGGACGCTCTCCTTGAAAAGATCTCGAAGAAAGGCCAGTCCTCGCTGAGCCGTTCGGAGCTGGCCAGGCTGGACGGATACGCGCGCCGCAAAGGCGGGCGCGCCTGAGGGGCGGAAAAATGAAGATCCGGGATACCAGAATAGCGCCGCGCGGAAGGATAGTGCTGGGGCTTACGGGGCCCATAGCTTCCGGCAAGAGCTTCGCTTTGAAGTGTTTTGCACGGGAGGGCGCCTGCGTGATCTCCGCGGACGCTGTGACCTCTGAGCTATTGACAACCCCGGCCATTTACCATACAATATCTAGGAAGTTTGGTTCCGATAAAATCCTTACAAACGGTTTACTGGACAAAAAAAAGCTGGCGGCCGAGGTTTTCGGCTCGCCGGCGAAACGGAAATGGCTGGAAGGCCTGCTGCATCCGCGAATCCTTAGAAGAATCCACTCACTAATAACCAAATCCAGAAAAAAGATATCGGTTGTCGAGGCGCCCCTGCTGTTCGAGGCTGGACTCGCGGAGTGTTTCACTTTTACGGTCTGCCTGGCGGCCCCGGATAAGATACTAGAAGCCAGGGCCTTGAACCGGGGCTGGAGCCAGGCGCAGTACAGGGCAAGGGTGAAAGCCCAGCTCAGCGCCGCGGAGAAATACGGCAGGGCGGATATAGTGCTGGAAAACTCCGGCGCGCCGGGCCGGCTGGAAGCGAAGATAAAATTTGTGTGCCGTTTCTTAAGGGGGACGGCCGGGAAATAAAGAGGAAAAATGAACGAACAAGGACAGGAAGATAAAAACATGAAGACGGCCACGCACGAAGAGCGGCAGGAAAAGAACGGCCGTCCGGCCGGCAACGATTCTCAGGGCGCAAGGAACAATCCGGCGCCCGAAGCGCAATACGGAGAGAACAGGCGTACAGGGAACCAGAACGGCGCGCCCAGGAACGGGCAGCGCAACGGGAACGGTCAGCAGCAGGACACAAGGGGAAATCAGAAAATGGAAAACAACAGGACGCCCAACCAGGGCCAGAACCAGAACCAGGGTCAGCCCCAGGGGCAGAATCCGAATCTGCCGAAGATGGACGTCACGGTGCTGACGAAGATGACCGTGGCCGAACTGGTAAAGATCGCGGAACAGCATAACCTGGAAGGGGTTTCCGGCCTGCGCAAGCAGGAACTGATCGGCAAGCTTATGGAAGCCCAGGCCAGGCAGAACGGCATAGTGCAGGGCGAAGGCGTGCTGGAAATACTGCCGGACGGCTTCGGCTTCCTGCGCTCCCAGGAATACAACTACCTTTCCAGCCACGAGGATATTTACGTTTCCCCGTCGCAGATAAAGAAACTGGGGCTCCGCAAGGGCGACTCCGTGAACGGCCTCATCCGCCCTCCCAAGGACGGGGAAAGGTTCTTCGCGCTGCTGCAGGTAAAGACCGTGAACGGCTTCGAGATAGAGAAGATAGGCCACCGGCCCCTTTTCGACAACCTCACCCCGCTGCACCCCAACGCCCGGTTCCTCCTCGAGACGGCCAAGAACGAGATGACCGGCCGCGTGATCGACCTTATAGTCCCGATCGGCAAGGGCCAGCGCCAGCTCATCGTGGCCGCGCCCAAGACCGGCAAGACCATGATCCTGCAGCGCATCGCCAATTCGCTCGCCACCAACCACCCCGAGATCGAGCTCCTGGTGCTGCTCATCGACGAGCGCCCCGAGGAAGTCACCGACATGAAGCGCTCCGTGCGCGGCGAGGTGATAGCCTCCACTTTCGACGAGCCGGCCGACCGCCACGTGCAGGTCTCGGAAATAGTTCTTGAAAAAGCCAAGCGCATGACCGAGCACGGCAAGGACGTGGTGATCCTGCTGGACTCGATCACGCGCCTCGCCCGCGCCTACAATACCGTGGCGCCCTCCTCCGGCCGCGTGCTGTCCGGCGGTCTCGAGTCCACCTCCCTGCAGCGGCCCAAGCGCTTCTTCGGCGCGGCCCGCAACATAGAGGAAGGCGGCTCGCTGACCATCATCGCCACGGCCCTGGTAGAGACCGGCAGCCGCATGGACGACGTCATCTTCGAAGAATTCAAAGGTACCGGCAACTCCGAGATCTACCTGGAGCGGAAGCTCGCCGACCGCCGCGTGTTCCCGGCCATCGACATCAACCGCACCTCTACCCGCAAGGAAGAGCTGCTGATGAGCGAGGACGAGCTGAACAAGGTCTGGATCCTGCGCAAAGTGCTGGCCCCGCTGTCGCCCATCGATTCGCTGGAACTGCTGGTGTCCAAACTCGGCGCCACCAAGTCCAACAAGGATTTCCTGAAATCCATGGAAATGGGGTCCGACAGGTAGTCAGGAACCCGGGAGCAGAGGCTGGATGAGAGAAAAAGAAAATTCACCCGCGAGCCGCGGGATAAGTGCCGGCAGCCGGTGGAAGGTCGCCGCCGGGCTTGGCATCCTGCTGGGAACGGCGGCGCTCTCTTCGGCGCTAGCGCCGGGGATCTCTCCCTTGTACTACGCCCGCTTCTCGGTGCTGACGCCTCCGGGCCCCGTGGAACCTCCGGCCGAAGCCTTCCGCCTTATCCCGCGCCTGATAAACGCGCGGCACAAGGTGGCCAAGGGCGATAACGTGCGCACGCTCGCTTCCGCCTACGGCACCGACGTGAGGTCGCTGCAGAGCACCAATTCCAACGAGTTCATCTTCATGTCGCGCGGCGGCTACATCCGCGTCTATAACGGCAAGGGCCTGCTTTACGAAGTTACCGCCAACGGGGAAAGCCTTAACGGCATAGCCGCCCGCTACGCGGGAAAGGGACGGGACCTGAAGTCGTTCAAGTCGGAGATAGTGGAAGATAACGACCTGCCGCCCTCCGCCCTTCTCACGAACTACAAGTTCAGCAAAGGGGACAGGGTTTACCTGCCTTCCGTCTACCTGGACCTGGATACTTACCGCATGCCGCTCAGGAGTTTCGGGCGCATCAGTTCCCGCTTCGGCATGCGCTACCACCCGATACTTAAAAGAAGGATCTTTCACGCCGGCTGCGATATCCCGATGCCGCTGGGGACCCCGGTCTACCCGTCCCGCTCCGGCACAGTGGTCTTCTCAGGCTGGAAGGGCGGTTACGGCAATACCGTCGAGGTTAAGCACAAGGACGGCTCGATGTGCCGCTACGGGCACCTTTCCAAGCTGGCTGTAGCTGTAGGGGAAACCGTTCAGAAATCCAGGACCCTGCTGGGCAAAGTGGGTTCCACCGGTCTTTCCACCGGCCCGCACCTTCACTTTGAGATAATCCTGCCTTCGGGCAAGTCCGTGAACCCGCTGGCCAGGATAGGGAAAAGATAGGGAGAAATGTAGATGGGGGTCTTTACTTTTGACGTGGGTGGTGTGTTATCCCGCATATTCCAAAGCAAAGATCAAAAGTAAAGACCCCTAATATGCTATAATTACGCTAACAGACTTTAATTTTGAGGAAAAGACAATGAAAAACGACATTCACCCCAGCTACGATCTCTGCGAAGTTACCTGCGTCTGCGGGAACGCTTTCCAGACCCGCGCGGTAAAACCTGTCATAAAGGTAGAGATCTGCGCCGCCTGCCACCCTTTCTACACAGATCGGAAGA
>JAJZVJ010000126.1 GCA_021845705.1 bacterium | reverse complement strand
CGATCTAGAGCAGGCGGCGAAATACTTAAGGCTGCGCTCCTGGTCGTCTTTCAGGTCCGCGGCTTCTTTCTCTTCCTGCCACGACGCTTTTAAATAGGTGTTCGCAAGCGTAAAAGCGGGCGCGCCGAGGTTCTCGTAAAGCAGCCCCAGCCGGAAATACGTAGAGCGCCGGATATTCTTCTTGTATCCTTCGGAAGCCACTATCGTTTTGCATTTAGCCAGTTCGGCGCGCGGCATCGGCAGCCTGTAGGTGACAAAGCCGCACTTGGGACAGGACGGCAGCAGCGCCGGGCCGTAGCCCACCGGCTTCAGGTCCAGGCGCATTTCCACCTGGGGGCGCGAGGTCTCCAGCCTGGCGTAGAAAACCTGCCCGCAGACGGGGCAGGCTAGCTCCCTTTCTATCACGCGGCCCGCGAAGGACCGGGCGGCGGCCGCCAGGAGAAGAGCGGTGAGGATAGCGGTTTTTTTGATCATGGAAGCAAAATATGAACGCGCCGCGGGACCGCCGGAATTAAAGCGACGGGCCTTTGCCGGCCAGACGTTCCTCGTGGGCGCTGACCATGGCTTCCAGGGCCTCTACCCGCCGCTCCAGCAGTTCCAGGCGGCCGGGAGCGGCCGCGGCAGCGGCGGGAAGTTCCGCGGCGGCGGGGGCGGCTCCGGAGAAAAGATGCTGGTAGCGCGCCTCTTTCTGCCCCGCCTGGCGGGGAAGACGGGCCACTATAGGGTCCTCCACCCTGGCGCAGAGTTCCTGCAGGAGGCCCTCCACTTCCGCGGTGCCGGCGAACTCGCAAAGGCGGTCCGTGCGGTTCTTTATTTCGCCGGGGGTCTGCGGGCCGCGCAGCAGCAGCACGGTTATCGCGCCTATTAATTTAGGGTCGGCGCTGTTCAGCAGGCGGTCTATATTATGGCGGAACTTGGGGACCCTGTCGCCGGGGGCCTGCAGCCTGTCCGCCAGGCCTTTATCTATAAGGGTCTGCACGGCTTTACCCATCGAGTCGGTGTCCAGGCTCATAACGGGTTCGCGGCTGGTCTTCTGGTTGCAGGCGTTCAGCAGCGCGTTGAAGGTAAGCGGGTACTGTTCGCGGGTGGTGAGGGACTTCTCCACCAGCGACCCCAGCACCCTGGCTTCTACGGTGGTCAATTCTGTTATCATGGAGATATTTTACCCTAATTTTAAGAGACGCCGTATTTTTTACCGCCGCAATCGGGCCTTTTAGGAAAGTTCCGTTCCTTTTGCGGGCAGGTTATAGCCCAGGCTGAAGGGGACCATTTTAGCGAAGACGTCCAGGATGATAAGGGCGTTATAGTTGGCGTCCTTTACGGAAAACGTCCTTACCCTGTCCACGATGGCCAGGTTCACTACTTCGATGTTCTTATAGGCCTCGTTGAGCTTTTTCAGTTCCCAATCCGGTTCCAGGCCCTTCTTTTTCAGGAGGTACTGTTCCATCAGATAAAAAGACACGGACCTGTGCATGGTCTCCTTCAGCGAAGCGAAGGGCAGGTGGTGCCTGACCATCGGCTTTAAGATCTCCATGACCGGGCAGCCGCTGGTCACCATGTAAATGCCTATGACCGAACTTAAGGCGGTCTGCAGGCTGGTCCGTTTGAAATACTCGCGCTCCCTGGTGAGCACGCGCGCGTCCACCATAGTAGTGGAGGCCTTGTCGAAGAACATTCCCATAACCCCGGAAAGGTTCAAAGCTACGGGGCAGTATTTCCGCGAAGCGCCGTCGAAAGGGCAGACGGAGCATTTCCCGCAGTCCAGCCGCGTCCAGTCCGGGAAATCCCCGTCCTGCCCGGGCTGAATGGTAAGCGTGGAGGGGTCCAGCCGGATGTCGATGATCTTTTCCTGGCCGTCGTCGAACCTGATGAGGTATTTATAGAACATAGTCGCGTTCCCAGGGTGTTTACTCCGCTTGCTCCGGACCGCCGCTTCTTATCCGCGGCTGCGGGCCTACTCTACGCCCAGCAGTTCAACCTCGAAATGCAGCACGGCGCCGGGCGGGATGACGCTTCCGGCGCCCCTTTTCCCGTAGCCGAGTTCGGAGGGGATGACAAGCTTGCGCTTGCCGCCTATCCGCATGCCGGCCACGCCTTCGTCCCAGCCCTTTATAACGTGCCCGGCCCCCAGCTTGAAGGTGAAAGGCTCGTCGCGGTCCACCGAGCTGTCGAATTTTTTCCCGTCCGGGAAAGTCCCGGTATAATGCACGGTAACTTCTTTGCCGCTCACCGCGGCCGGGCCCTCGCCCACTTCCACATCAGTATATTTCAAACCGGATTTTAAAGTCACTTCTTCGGCCATATTTCCTCCTGTAAATAGTAACGGGCTCAAGCGGCCCAACGCTATAATACAAAAAAGCCGGCGGCTTAATGAACCGGCTTTACCGCCAGTTTCTCATCGTAGGCGTCCACGCTGAAAATATTCTCCAGCGCCAGCCGCGGCGGCCTGGCGTCTTCGCCCGCCGCCTGCTGGGGCGTAAGCGCGCTAAGGTCGCTTATCTTTTCACCCACGTTTATGAGCGTGAGCACCATGTTCCCCTCCGGGATGCCCAGCGCGAGGCGCGCTTTCTCGTTATCGAAACCCGCTATAGGATGCGCCACCAGCCCGAGCTCGGTAGCGCGCAGCTGCAGCGAGGAAACCGCCATCCCCAGGTCGAAAAGGTAATATTCCCGCTCCTTTATGACGCAGTCGTTCTCTTTTTTCGCGAAAGCGGCTATTATAAGGGAGGCTTTCTTCGCCCAGTCGTTATTCTTGCTGAGGCTTTCGTGCAGTCTGGCGCGGGAGGCCTCCGAGCGGGCGAATACGAATTTCCACGGCTGGTTGTTGAAGCAGGAAGCCGTGAGCTGCGCCGCGGTCGCAAGCTCCTTTATCACCCCGTCCGTTATCCCGGCCGGCCCGAAAGCCCGGTAAGCGCGCCTTTTTTCTATAGCTTCTTTTACGTCCATACAGCCCCCTTTTACCGCGTGATCCCGCTCTACCGCTTACTATAAAACATTTGCGGCGGCTTCAGCCGCCACCGACCGGCGCCGGGCAAGCAGGAAGAGCCACATCCCGCCGTTGGAGCAGGTAAGCACCAGCGGGTAAAGCCAGGTGGACGGGGTGTACTGCACTATCGCCAGCAGCGAGAAAGCCGCCCCCAGGCAGGAGAAAAGGTAGCTGACCGCCAGCTCCTCGCGCGGCTTCAGCCAGGATTTACGCACGGTGGGCAGGTAGCCTATGGTGTCTATAACGCAGACTATCAGCACGGACCAGAACGGCGTCTTTGTAAGCACCCAGAGAGGAATGGCAGACAGCGCCACGGCGAGCGTTACCCAGTCGGCGCGCTTTATGTCCTTCTCGCCCTTAAAATAGCTGATGCCCACCAGCACAAAGCAGGTGGCGGAACCGAACCCCCTGGCCCAGGAGCCGGGGCCCGCCCCTTCCGCCGCCTGCGCGGCGAAGCCTATGCCCGAGATCGTGCCCCAGATGAGCCAGGAAAAAACGTGCGGGCGCGTCCTGCCGCGGAAGATCCCCGCGAAATAGCCCGCGCGGGAACAGACCATCATGCAGACCGACAGCGCGCCAAGAATTGTATGCCGCTCAAGGTTGAACATATTAAGACTGCCGCACCCGCGCGAAACCGGAAACGCCCGCTCAAAAACCGCTGCCGGGCGCCGCTTACGGGCCCGCCTTAAGACATTCTACAAAACCCGCGGCGCCCGCCGGCGGGCCTGCCGCCGGCCTTCTGCCGCCGGCCTTCTTGACAAAACCCGGGATGAGTGTTAGGCTATGCTTTAGCCGCGGGCAGTATGCCCTGTTCGCACATATTTTCAAAGATTTAAATTTCGACGGGGGTAAAGATGAAAGTCCTGATCGTAGACGATAACGCTGGAACCAGGAGCATGATAAAGATCATCCTTGAAAAGACCGGCCACCAGGTGGTGGGCGAGGCCGGCGACGGGGAAAGCGCCCTAAAAGCTTTTTCCGACCTTCGCCCGGAAGTGGTCCTGCTTGACATAATCATGCCCGGCAAATCGGGCCTGGAGGTGCTGGAAGACATAAAGAAAATAGACGAAACGGCCAAGGTGATAATGGTGACCGCCGTGGACCAGGACGAGATAAACAGCCGGCTTATGGGCATAGGCGCGGCCGGGGTGATCTACAAGCCGTTCTCGTTCGACGATTTTGAAAGAGCGTTCAAGCGCCTTAAATAAGCCTGCCAAACAGATGAACAGCAAAAAGAACGTTATCTTAAAGGACCTGGCCGCGGCCGGCCTTGAAAAATGCCTGCTTAAACTCACCAGGGCCTCCTCCGGAACCTGGGAGGCCGGCCCCGCGCGCGTTTTTACCGGGGATCTCCGGGCCGCCCTGGAACGCGTCGGCCGGGACCGGCCGGCGGCGGCGGTTCACGTCGACGTCGCCGACAAGCCGCCGTTCACCACCGCGCTGCTGTTCAATTCTGGCGATACGGGCCATATCGGCAGCTGCTTCGTGAAGGACCCGCTCCCCGCCGCCGCGGCCACAGAGCGGTTCGAAGAGGTCATGCTTATCGAAATAGGCAATATTATCCTTAACGCGCTCATAAACTCCCTGCTCAACGCCTTGAACCGGAGCGCCGTGCCGTCCGTGCCCATGTACATAGCCGGCGGGGCCGACGCCATCGCGGCAGGGCTTGGCGCCGTCCTTGGTTCTGCCGTAAATTTCCGGGTAGTAACTGCCGCCCTGACGATACGGCGGGATGGGCGTGAAGGCCTTATGGAAGCGGTAGTCCTGCTGCCGGAGGAACTGGCCGCCGAACTGGAATAGTCCCCGCTATTTAAGACACCCATGAAATTCCCCGGAAAAAGAAAGAACACGCATTACTTCCCTGTCACCGAGAAAGGGCGCGAAAGCGCCGACCCGCATTTTCTGCAGACGGAACCGTTCTACCTCGTAGGTATAGACCAGCTGCTGGTGGACATAGAATGCTCGGTGGGACCGGAATTCCTTCTTCAGCACCTCCTTAAAAAGGGCCAGTCCCAGCTCCTGGACGACCAGGCCGCGGAGAACATCTACCTGAAGCTTAAGGAAAAAGGGAAGATCCACGGCGAATACGCCGGCGGCTCCGTGGGCAACACCCTCCACAATTACTCCGTCCTGTCGGAAGAGCGCTCTGTAGCCCTGGGGGCGATCCCCAGGAACATAACGGTGGGGGACTACGCGTTCAAATATATCCGCAATACCAGCGCCAAAGTGGACCTTTCCTACCTGCAGCCTTCCGAGAACCGCATGGGCCGGGCCATGTGTTTCGTAACGCCCGACGGCGAGCGGACCTTCGGCATCAGCAAGGGCTGCATGAACGACCTGGCGCCGGGATCCATCCCCGTTGGCGTAATTGAAAAAGCTTCGGCCCTTCTTATTTCAGCGTATATCCTGCGCGACGAAAAAGACCCCATCTTCGCCTCCACCATCAAAGCCTGCGAAGCCGCTTTAAAAGCCGGCGTCCCCGTGGTGATGACGCTCGGAACCAGCTTCCTGATAGAGTCGAAAAAAGATTTTTTCCGTGAATTCATAAAAAAATACGTAACCTGCGTGGCCATGAACGACCAGGAGGCGCTGGCGCTTACCGGCCGGGAAGACCCGCTGCTGGCCGCGGAGAGCGCGCTTGAACTGGCCGACCTGGCGCTGCTGACGGTGGGCGCGCACGGGCTTTACCTGGGCGGCTACGTGGACGAGCAGTTCGCGAGAAGGACCACCCACAAGCTGCACACCAAGTCCATAGTGGACTACAACCTGTACGAATTCAGCCGGCCCATGAGGAAAAGCTCCTGCGTTAAACCCCTGAAGATCTACACCCACATCAACCCTTTCCTGGGCGGCCCGATGATAATAAAGAACACCAACGGCGCCGGGGACGGGGCGCTGGCCGCGCTGCTGCACGACATGGGCGCCCGGAAGTACCACCAGGCCAAGGTCCCCAACTCGCCCAAGAACCTGGTAAATTCTTTAAGCTACTCTTCCCTGTCGCAGATCTCAAAGTACGCCAACCGCGTCAGCTTCGAAGTGCTGGCGCAGAACTCCCCCCGCCTTATGCGCGCCCTGCCCGAGAAAGAAGACAGCCTGCAGGAAGCCTACTGGGACACGTAGGGCCCGGGCAGGATGGAACGCCCCTGCGCGCCCTGGAAGATGGAAACCGTTGGCCGTCTGACGAGCATAGCTCTCGATACGGCACGGGCATAGCCCAGCGCGGTTTCCCCCCGCCTTGGGAATTTATGGCGGGGCCCCCCCTTCCCCAAAGGGTGCTCAGGGGCGTTCCATCCCGCCCTCCTCTAACTTATATCAATGAATGTCGGATCGAGGAGCACTATACCGACACTGCGGGCTTCACCGACCATGTATTCGGCCTGATGCACCTCCTGGGCTTCCGCTTCGCACCCCGCATCTGTGACCTGGGCGACACCAAGCTGTATATTGTGAAGGACGATGCAGGCTATGAGGCCCTTAAGCCCATGATTGGAGGTACGCTAAACATTAAGCATGTGCGCGCCCATTGGGATGAAATTATGCGGTTGGCCACCTCGATAAAGCAGGGCACCGTGACGGCCTCGCTGATGTTGCGCAAGCTCGGCAGCTACCCTCGGCAGAATAGCCTGGCGATCGCGCTGCGCGAATTTGGGAGAATCGAGCGCACATTGTTCATTCTGGACTGGCTGCAAAGTGTGGAGTTGCGCCGCCGTGTCCACGCGGGACTGAACAAGGGCGAAGCACGCAATGCCCTGGCTAGAGCGGTGTTCTTCTACCGGTTGGGTGAAATCCGTGACCGTAGCTTCGATCAGCAGCGCTTCCGGGCCAGCGGCCTCAACTTAGTAACGGCGGCCATCGTGCTGTGGAACACGGTATATCTGGAAAGGGCCACTGCCGCCTTGCGCGGCCACGGCCAGCCGGTGGATGATGCGCTGCTGCAATACCTGTCGCCGTTGGGCTGGGAGCTCATTACTTTGCCCGCCTACT
>JAJZVJ010000125.1 GCA_021845705.1 bacterium | reverse complement strand
GTTCAGTACCCAGGCCAGCGGGTTGCCGCGCTTGAAAAGCACCACGAAGCACGAGGAAAGTATCCCCAGCGCCGCGAAGCAGGCTGCCGAGAGAAGGAATACGACGGCCGCCGCGGGCCAGTTGGCCGCCGAAAAATCCAGCTTGAAAATAAAAATGCCCGCCACCGCGTAGACCAGCAGCTCGAAAGTGGCGAAGAGAAAATTCCAGGCGGACATGGCGGCCAGCATCGGCAGCACCTTCAGCGGGGTGGAAAGCGCCGCCTCAAGCGTGCCCTGCGTCTGCTCCAGGCGCAGCCGCCCGGCGTATGACCCCGCCCCTGTCCCTATATAACCGAAAAAAGCCAAAGCCGTAAAAACGTAAGCGAAATAGCCGGTGCCGTAAGGCTCCAGCTGCGGCGCCAGCCCGCCGCCGAAAAGCTTTCCTATGAAAAAGAACACGGCCAGGTTGGCCAGCGTGGCCAGCGCGCCCAGCGCGAAAGAGAGCCGGTAGCTCTTTTCCGCCAGGAAATCCCTGCGGATGAAAGCGGCTATTATCCGTGCGAAATTCATCTGTCAGCGTTACCTCTTGTTCTACGGGAAGCTTGCTCTGCCCGGGGGGACCGGGTTAGCAAAACCGTCTCGGAAGGCGAGGCTTGCGTAAGCGCCGAGCCTGAGAGCCGGAAGCGCGCGCACGGTGTGCGCGACGCTGTTTTTGCGTTCCGGTCCCCCCGGGCAGAGCCCCGGTCCGGCTTATTGAGATCGTAGTTATCCATTCTTTATCTTCCCGGCTTCCATGGTTATTACCCTGTCTGCGGCCTGGCGCAGGAGTTCCGGCGAGTGGCTGGAGACTAATACCGCGCTATCCAGAGCGGCGTCTTTTATCAGCGCCAGCAGGCCCGCGCAGGCGGCTTTGTCCAGGCCGTGGAAAGGCTCGTCCAGCAGCAGCAGCGGGGCGTGGCGGGAAAAAGAGCGGATAAGCGAAACCTTCTGCATGTTCCCTTCGGAAAGCCGGTCGAAGCGGCGCCCCAGGTCGGCCCGGGAAAGCCCCAGTTCGTCCGCCAAAAGGCGCGCGCGCTCAAGCGCCTGCCCCGCGGACAGCCCGGCAAGCGCGCCGAAGAAGCGCAGGTTCTCGGCCGCGCTCAGCCGGAAATAAAAAGTCCGCGGTCCGGACGGGCAGTAGGCCGCCAGCTCCCGCAGCCGCTCCGGCCCGGCGGCTTCTCCCCCGGCCAGGATGGTTCCGCCGTCGGTTTCTAGTACGCCCGCCAGGGTCTTGAAAAGGGTGCTTTTGCCCGAGCCGTTAGGGCCTTCCACCCCCAGCGCCCCGGGGCCCGCCTCAAGGTCAAGGCCGTTCAGCGCCTGTACCGGCGCGCTGCCGGAAAGGACCGGCGCCGGGAAAATTTTAACAAGCCCCCTGGCCTCGAATTTCATACTGCTATGATAACATAGGCCGGAGGTGGTAGGGTAGCGGAGGCTCCATTATAGGGAAACAGTCCCGAAATTAAAAGTGGACAAGCATACCGAGATGCGATAGAATATTTTTATAAGGGTCCGGCGCCCGCGCTCCGGAGGATTTGGGATGGTTGGGCCGCCATTCCGGTTGATTCCGGTGGCGGCCGTTATTTTTCGGCAGGGGAATATCCATGCGCATTACTCTCAGGCTTATCGTTTCACTTATCGTGGTGGTGGTGTTCGTGGCGCTGGTTTCCGCCTGGTTCAACGTGCGGCAGGAAAGGAAAAATCTTTACGAGGAAGTCCGCTCGCAGTCCGCGTTGCTGGCCGAAAGTTTCAAGGAAAGCGTAAGGCATAACCTGGAAACCAAGAATACCGCCGGCCTGCAGAAGCTCGCGGATAAATTCCAGAACCAGAAGAAGCTGGAGGGAGTGGCGGTGTACGACGCGGAGGGTACCCTGGTCTCCGGGTCTTCCTCTCTCGCCCCGGACCTGCTGTCCCGCGCGCTGGAGATAAACGCCATTCTGGGCCCCGGGGACGGCACGAACCGGGTCTATTCGGTAGGCGAGAAAAATATCTTCCTGTATCCGCTCACGTTCACCTTCGACGGCTCCCAGAAAGCGCGCATAGTGCTTTTCACCAACATCTCCTATATAGACTACGATCTGTTCAAGATCTGGAAGCGCACGCTGGTAAGGCTGCTCGCGCAGATGATCCTTATCTCGCTGGTGACGCTGCTGATAGTAAGATGGAACCTGGTGGACCCCATAATCCAGATGGCCGAGTGGATGAAAAATCTCCGCATAGGCGACGCCCACGGCCACGCGCCCCCGATAAAGGGGGATATTTTCGCGCCGCTGGCCCGGGAGGCCACTACGCTCGCCACCAACCTGCAGTCGGCCCGGCGCGCCGCCGAGAACGAGGCCAGCCTGCGCCAGAAAGGCGAATCTCTCTGGACGCCGGAAAGGCTGAAAGAGCAAATTAAGATAAAAATGGGCGGGCGGCCGCTTTTCGTGGTCTCCAACCGCGAGCCGTACATGCACATCAGGGAAGGCAAGGATATCCGCGCTATAATCCCCGCCGGCGGCCTTGTTACCGCCCTCGACCCCATACTTAAAGCCGCGGGCGGCACCTGGGTGGCCCACGGCAGCGGCGAGGCGGACTTCGAAGTTACCGACGATAAAAACCGCATTAAAGTTCCGCCGGAAGAACCGGCCTATACCCTGCGCCGGGTGCCGCTCACCAAAGAAGAGGAGGACGGTTACTATTACGGCTTCTCCAATGAAGGCATCTGGCCGCTCTGCCATATAGCCCATATCCGGCCCATTTTCAGGAAAGAGGACTGGAAGTATTATTGCGACGTAAATAAAAAGTTCGCGGACACGGTGCTGGAGGAAATTGCGGACGTGAAGGAACCGTGTGTGCTTATACAAGACTACCACTTCACCCTTTTGCCCGGCCTGATAAAGGCGGCGCGGCCCGACGCCCGCGTGGCCGTGTTCTGGCATATTCCCTGGCCCAACCCGGAGACCTTCGGCATCTGCCCCTGGCAGAAAGAACTGGTGATGGGCCTGCTTGGCGCGGACCTGATAGGCTTCCAGACGCAGTTCTACTGCAATAACTTCCTCGATACCGTGGACCGCACGCTGGAATCCCGCATAGACTGGGAGCATTTCTCGGTGCAGAAAGAAGGCCATGTAACCATGGTGAAGCCCTTCCCCATAAGCGTGGACTTCCAGCAGCCGGAAAAAGACGCCAAAGCCCTGGCCGTAAAGCCGGAGTTGAAAACTATCCTGAAAGAAATGGGCCTCAAAGCCGAATACCTGGGCGTGGGCGTGGACCGCATAGATTACACCAAGGGCATGCTTGAAAGGGTGAAGGCCGTGGAGCGGTTTCTTGAAAAATATCCGGAGTATGTGAAAAAATTCTCGCTCATCCAGCTGGGCGCCCCCAGCCGGACGCATATCCCGCAATATCACAGGTTCCTCGCCGAACTGCACGCCGAGGTGGACCGGATAAACTGGAGGTTCAAGGCCAAGGACTGGAAGGCCATAGTCTTCCTGGAAAAACACCACGAGCATAAGGAAATAACCAAGTTCTTTAAAATAGCCGACACCTGCCTGGTGACCTCGCTGCACGACGGCATGAACCTGGTGGCCAAGGAATTCGTGGCCGCCCGCGACGATAACTCGGGCGTGCTGATACTCAGCCGCTTCGCCGGGGCCTCGCGCGAGCTGAAAGATGCGCTTATCGTCAACCCCTACGATATAGAGCAGATGGCCGACGCCATCTACTATTCGCTCACCATGCCGAAAGCGGAAATAACCGGAAGGATGACCCGTATGCGCCAGGACCTCCACGAAAACAATATATTCAAGTGGGCGGCGAACCTGACCGAGGAACTGATGAAACTGCGGATGGATGACTTCAAGCTGACGGGCGTATAAATGAGATCTTTCTGGAAAAACTCCGCCGCGGTCTCGGCCCGGCTCGCCGCCGCTCCGCAGCTGCTGGTAACGCTGGACTTCGACGGAACACTGGCCGCGCTGGCGGAAACCCCGCGCCGGGCGCGCCTTAAGCCGGCGTTCAGGACGGCCCTGCGGGTGCTGGCGGCCGCGCCCGGGGTTTCGGTCTTCATCCTCAGCGGGCGGGCGCTCAAAGACGTGCGCGGCCTGGTGGGCCTGCGCAACCTTTACTGCGGCGGGAACCACGGCATGGAAATACAAGGCCCCGGTTTCGCCTGGCGCGACCCCGGGGCGGCTAAAGCGCGCAACCTGGTGGCCGGGATAGCCGCCGATCTTCAGGAAAGATTCCCGACGGGCACCGGCGTACTGGTGGAGAATAAAATATTTTCCGCCAGCGTACACTACCGGAACCTTAAGCCGGCGTATGAACGCGGGTTCTTCAGCCGGATGAAAGTCCTTAGGTCCGCGCAGAGCGGAACCCTTCATTGGCGCGGCGGCCATAAAGTCTTCGAGCTGCTGCCCCGGGACGCCGCCCACAAGGGCGATGCGGTAAGACGGCTTGCCGCGCGGCTGGGGCGCCCGCTATGCGTGGCCGTGGGCGACGACCTCACCGATGAAGATATGTTCGGCGCCCTCGCCGCCGGGGGAATAAGCGTACGGGTGGGCCGCAAAGCCGGCTCAAAAGCCGGGTATTTCCTGGCGGACCAGGCCGAAGTGCTGCGCCTGCTGCGGTTTATTTTAAGCGCAAGGAAAAATAAATAACTACTGGCGTTCAGGCGCACTGATCTGGTTTATGCAGTAACGTCGCGTTGACCGCGCGGGTGGCTTAAATGATAAAAAAACGATTCCCCGATTCGGACCCGCTCTGGTACAAGGACGCGGTCATCTACGAGCTGCACGTAAAATCCTTCCGCGACAGCAAGGACGACGGGATAGGCGATTTCCGCGGCCTTACGGAAAAACTCCCGTACCTGGAAAGCCTGGGAGTCACGGCGGTCTGGCTGCTGCCGTTTTATCCCTCGCCCCTGCGCGACGACGGCTATGACATCGCCGACTATTACGGCATCCACCCCGACTACGGCGACCTGGGGGATTTTAAGGATTTCCTGAAAGAAGCGCACAGCCGCGGGATCCGGGTGATAACCGAGCTGGTCGTCAATCATACCTCCGACCAGCACCCCTGGTTCAAGCGCGCCCGCCAGGCCCCGCCCGGCTCAGCCGCCCGCGACTACTATGTCTGGAGCGACACCCCCGAGAAGTACAAAGACGCCAGGATAATTTTCAAAGACTTCGAAACCGCCAACTGGACCTGGGACCCGGCGGCCAAAGCTTACTACTGGCACCGTTTCTACCATCATCAGCCCGACCTGAATTTTGAAAGCCCGCACGTCCAGGCAGGCCTGCTTAAAGTGGTGGACCTGTGGCTGGGCCTGGGAGTGGACGGCCTGCGCCTTGACGCGGTGCCGTATCTGTTCGAGGCGGAGGGCACGAACTGCGAGAACCTGCCCCGGACCCATGAATTCCTGAAAAAGCTGCGGGCCCACGTGGACGCCAACTTTAAAGACAAGATGCTCCTGTGCGAGGCCAACCAGTGGCCGGAGGACGCGGCCGCCTATTTCGGCGCGGGCGACGAATGCAACATGGCCTTTCATTTTCCCGTCATGCCGCGCCTCTTCATGTCCCTCTGGATGGAGGACAGTTTCCCCGTCACCGACATTCTCGAGCAGACGCCGGCCATCCCGGACGCGTGCCAGTGGGCCATCTTCCTGCGCAACCACGATGAGCTTACGCTGGAGATGGTGACCGACGAAGAGCGCGACTACATGTACAAGGTCTACGCCCGCGACGCCAAGGCCCGGATAAACCTGGGCATCAGGCGCAGGCTCGCCCCGCTGCTCGGCAACAGCCGCCGCAAGATAGAGCTGATGAATATCCTGCTGTTCTCGCTGCCCGGCACGCCGGTGATCTATTATGGCGACGAGATAGGCATGGGCGACAATTTTTACCTGGGCGACCGCAACGGCGTGCGCACCCCCATGCAGTGGAGCCCGGACAGGAACGCCGGCTTCTCCAGGGCCAACCCGCAGAAACTTTTCCTGCCGGTGGTAACGGACTCGGAATACCACTACGAGGCGCTCAATGTTGAAAGCCAGGAAGGCAACCTGTCCTCCCTGCTCTGGTGGATGAAGCGGGTGATAGCGATGCGCGCCAACTTCAGGGCCTTCGGCCGCGGGACGATAGAGAATATCCATTCCGACAACCCGAAGGTGATCGCTTTCGTGCGCCGCTACGGCGACGAAATGATCCTGGTGGTGGCCAACCTTTCGCGCTTTTCGCAGGCGGCAAACCTGGAGCTTGCCAAATATACCGGCTACACTCCGGTGGAGGTCTTCGGGGGCAGCGATTTCCCGGTGATAAAAGAGAAGCCTTACCTGCTGACGCCCGGCTTTCACAACTACTACTGGTTCCAGCTGAAAAAGCAGGACGAGGGCGCTCCCGCGGACCAGCCCGTTCCCGAACTGAAGTTCCCGGGCGGTACCTGGCCCGGCCTCTTTGAAAAAGGGGAGGGGGCCGGCCTTGAGCCCGCGCTGACGGCTTATGTGAAGAATTGCAAATGCCTCAGCCGCAATACGGCCGGGCTGCGCCGGGTGCGGCTTGCGGAGCATTTCGGCCTGCCCTCCGGCTCGGTGCTTACGGTACTGGAGGCTTCCCACTCAAACGGCTGGACCGAGACTTACCTGCTGCCGCTGGTCTTCTTAACCGGAGAAAAAGCTCTGGAAGCCGCCAAACGGCATCCTCAGACCCTTATAGCCTCGCTGGAACTCTCCGGCGGGAAAGGCCTGCTCTGTGACGCCGTCCAGTCCTCCGCGTTCCACTCGGACCTGCTTTCGCTGTTCGTTTCCAGAAAAAAAATGCGCTGCGCCTCCGGAGAACTGCGCGCCCTGCCCGACACGGGTTTCAGGGGCCTGCTGACCTCCAACCCGATACCGCCCGACTCGAAGGTGCTGAAAGCCGGACCGGACGGCGTTTCTATAGCCTACGGCAGCCTTTACCTGCTGCGCCTGGCCCGCCTGCTGGAGGAGGGCGTCAGCCCGGACCTGGAAATAGGCGCGCGGC
>JAJZVJ010000124.1 GCA_021845705.1 bacterium | reverse complement strand
CACCCCCAAGCGTGCGCGCATGCCGCGCGCACATAAAAAAGGAGCCGGCGCGGCTCCTTTTTAACTTAGCCCCGGGCAAGGGGCGATAGGGGCTATTTTAATGTCTTGTCTATATGCGCCCAGGCGTTCTTCAGTTCAACGGTCAAATGCTGTAGTTCCGGGCCGCTGATGGTCTCCAGCTTGGCGTAACGCTCCGAGATCTTGTCCACCATGCGGAGATAGGTTTCCCTGTCTATCTTTTTCATGGATTCCATTTTCTCAAGGACCTCACCCTTCATCTTAAGGGCCCAGCCGAACACCCTCTCGCGGTTCTTGGCGTTTTTCTTGCCGTACAGGAAATAGGCGCCGGCGGCCGTGATGGCGGCCAGTCCTATCCCCGCACCTATGATCTTTTCATTTTTTTTCATGTCAGCTCCCGTATCCGCGGTCTGAACGCGCAGATGTAAATTTTTTCACTCTTGGGCGTACCGCCCGGACATATACATATTATACGCGAAATACGGCGCGGGACGAAATTGTTTCCCGAGTGTTCCTGGAAATATTTTTCAAGTTAAGTTTTTCAGTCAGGCGTTCGGGGCCGGAAGGGCGCGCGCGGCTTCTATGATGCCGCGCAGGCTGACCTGCGCGCTGTAGTTGCCGAACAGCAAGCGCCCGGGCTTGCCGCACCAGGTGCGCTCGGCCAGCTTCCAGGTCTTGAGCAGATGAGGGCTGTAGACGGGGATCGCCCGTTCCCAGCGGAAGACCTGCAGATGCACCAATTCTCCCGTGTAGCCGAGGAGCTGCCTGGCGCTCTCGGCCACGGCCGCCCGCCCCTCCTCGTCCGAAGCTTTCACGAAACCGGGGGCCACGGCCCCGCCCAGCATCACCGTGAAGGAGGCGTACCTGGCCTCGTCGGTGACGCGGCCCTTGAAGGAGCTTGAGTTGAAAAGGATGCCGAGGCACGGGCCTTTCTCTACCGGCGGCACCAGCACGCCCACGCCCTTTACCGGCTTACGGAACCCGGCGCGGTCGAGCACGGCGGTGACGCTGACTATGCTGCTGAACGCGGCTTGCTCAAGACCCGCGGCCAGTTCCGGGCTGGCGCCCCTCAGCAGGCGGCCCGCCGAGTGCGGGTCGGTGCAGATCACCACGTTGGGACCGTCGGGCAGCTTCTCCACCGGGCAGCTCTTGTGAAAGCGCGGCCCCAGTTCCCCGGTGAGTATCTCGTCGAGCTTCTGCGTCAGCGAACCGATGCCGTGCAGCGGGCTCATCATAGCGGTGCGGTGCCTGGGGGCGGGCGGCGCGGGGGCTGCCAGCCTCTTAAGCCTGCGTTTGGCGAGGAACGACTTCAGCAGCGGTTTTCCCTCGGGGACGGGCAGTGACGGGAAGGCGGCCTGCACGGAAAGCTGGGAGGGCAGCGAACCGTAGACCCCCAGCACGAACGGGGAGAGCAGGTAGTCCACGGCGGGACGGCCGAGGAAAAGCTCGCCCCAGTCCTCAACGCTCAGGTTCTCGTAGGAAATGCCCTTGGGCAGATGGCGCGCGGCGAACAGCGCCCGCCTGACGGCGGCCGCCCCCTCCCAGGCCGTAAGCGGTATGCTGCGGGGTTTGCCGCCGCGGAAAATATAGCGCGCTTTGGAATCCGGGTTCAGCGGCGCCAGGTCCACCCCCACTTCTTCGAACAGTTCCTTCACCGCACGGCTGACCAGGAAGGAATGCGCGGCGCTTTCGGCTATGCCGTAGGGCGTCCGCACGGTCTGTATCATGCCGCCGGCGCGCGGGGCGGCTTCAAAAAGCTCGACGCGGTAGCCCAGGCGGTTCAGCTGGTAGGCCGCCAGCAGGCCGGAAACCCCCGCGCCGATGACGGTCGCTTCCCTGCGCGATGTGTCAAGCTTTCCTATCATTCATTACCTCTTTAAGCACCGGCGGAAACCTGGCGTCGCCGTTGAAGACCGGCACGCGGGAGAAGGTCTTAAAGCCCAGCGCCGCCGCCTTTTTGGCGTAAAGGATGTCCAGCTCCCAGAGCGTCTCGACATGGTCGCTGACGAAACTGAGAGGGCAGACCACCAGGTCCTTCACCCCGGAGGCGGCCAGCCGGGGCAGTTCGTCCTCCAGGTAGGGCTCCAGCCAGCGCATGCGGCCGCTCCTGGACTGGAAAGCCAGCGACCAGGTGGCGGACAGGCCGCTGACCAATGCCGCGACGGTGCGCTCCACCTCGCCGCGGTAGGGGTCGCCGGCATTGACCACCTTTACCGGCAGGGAATGCGCGGAGAATATGACGTGCGGCCTGGCGCCGCCCGCGGACGCGCGGGCGAGGGTTTCGTCGAGCAGCGCGCGCAGCAGGCCGATATAGGCGGGATGGGAGGGCCAGCTTCTCACCTCGCGGAGCTCCGGCTTCCAGCCCATTTTATCAAGCTGGCGGCGCGCCTCCTCCAGCGAGGAGCGCGTGGTGGAGAAGGAATATTGCGGGTAGAGCGGCAGGAGAGTGAGCTTTTCCGCACCCCAGTCCCTGAGTTCCTCCAGGCCGGAGCGGATATCAGGCTTCCAGGAGCGCATCCCGATGGAAACCTTGTATGCTTCGCCGAAGACGGCGTCCCTGTTGAGCAGCACTTCCAGCCCCGCCGCCTGTTCGCGGGTCCAGCGCAGCTGCGGCGAGCCGCCGCCTATGGCCGCATAATAACGGGCCGAGGCCGGGGCGTGCGTGAGCGCTAAAACCGGGGCGATCAAATGCCTCAGCGGGGCGGGCATGCCGTAGAGCACGTATTTGTCGGAAAAAAGGCGGTACAGGAAGGGGCGCACCTCGCCCGCGTGCCCGGGACCGCCGAAATTCAGCAGCAATACCCCGTACTTTCCCATATCAAATGGCCTTGCTGAAGAGCGCCGTGGTCGGGGCTTTGCGCACCAGCCGCGCGTCGAAGGCCATGCAGATATTGCGCACGAACGCGTGGCCGGCTTCCGGGATGCGGGCGCCGTCGGGGCCGAGCTCCAGGAGCCCGTCGTTCACCAGCTCGCCGAGGCGCTCGGGCAGCGTGTCCATGAAAGGCACGCGCAGAGCGGGGTTCTTCCAGGAGGTCTCGAAGCGCGTCATCAGCTTAAGGATATGGTAGCGCAGCACCTTGTCCTCGGCCGTCAACACGTGGCCCTTGTGCAGCGGCAGCTCGCCCTTCTCCAGCCGCGCGAGGTACCCTTCGAGGGTTTTCTCGTTCTGCGCGAAAACGTTCCAGGAGTCGCCGATGGAGGAGACGCCCAGGCCTATAAGCGGCGAGACGTGCCGGGTGATGTAGCCCATGAAGTTGCGGTGCAGGCGGCCCGCCTGAGCGGACTTCCACAGCGGGTCGGTCTCCAGCGCGAAATGGTCCATGCCCACCTCGCGGTAGCCCGCCTCGCCTAAGAGGCGGATGCCGGTCTCGTACAGCGCGCGCTTGGCGTCGCCCGACGGGATATCCGCTTCGGCGAACTGCTTGTGGGCGGCCTTGAGCCACGGTACGTGCGCGTAGGAATAGAACGCTATGCGGTCCGGCTTCAGGCGGCGCACCGCCTCCAGCGTGGAGGTCACGCTGTTCAGGGTCTGCTTCGGCAGGCCGTAGATAAGGTCGTAATTGACGCTGGTGAAGCCCAGCTCGCGGGCGGTCCCGGTCACCTTGCGCACCAGGTCTTCGTCCTGGATGCGCATCACGGTTTCCTGCACCAGGGGGTCAAAATCCTGTATGCCGAGGCTCAGGCGCGTGAAGCCCAGCTCGCGCAGGGCCTGCAGATGTCCGCGGTCGGTCACGCGCGGGTCGGCCTCTATGGAGAACTCGGCGTCAGGGTCCTTCTCGCACTTGTCTATAATGCCGCCGAGCAGGCGCTTGAGGTCCTCGGGATTGAGGAAGGTGGGGGTGCCGCCGCCGACGTGCATCTCGGAGAGGCGCACGGCTTTCGGCTTGGCCAGCCGCGGGTCTTTCTTGGCCAGAAGGTCCAGGTAGAGGTCCCATTCCTTAAGCACGGAGCCGACATAGGCGTGGGCCGCGTCGTATTTTTTTGTGAACCGGGTATTGCAGCCGCAGTAGAGGCAGGCGTAGGAACAGAACGGCACGTGCACGTAGATGGCGGCGCCGCCCTCCTGTTTTTCCATGCCGGAGTCGGCGGGGCTCTCCTCGCCGGTGAGCGAGCGGGCGACGCTGGCTATCCACTCGTCCTGCGTGGGTACGGTCTCCCAGTACGGCACGGTGGGGTAGCTGGTGTAGCGCGGCCCCGGGACGTTGTATTTCCTGAGCAGTTCTTCCTTGGTCATATCAGTTCCCGAAAACTTCCTTCTGCACGCGCAGGAAGAGGCGGATATTGTCCTCCGGGGTGCGCTGCAGCACGCCGTGGCCGAGACCGCAGACCCAGCCGCGCCGCAGTTGGGCCGGCAGCGCCTTCACCTTGGCGAAGACCCCGCGGAGGTTCTTCTCCAGTTCGGCCGGGGGCAGGTGCAGCCACTCCGGGTCTATATTGCCCTGTATGGCGTACTTACCGGACCAGTCCTTGAGCAGCTGCGCCAGGTCGTGATGCCAGTCCACGCCGAGGCAGTCTATCGGCAGGCCGTCCAGCAGCTTCCAGTGGGCGGGGACGGTGCCCTTGGAATAGTAGGTAACGGGCGTGTCCGGGCAAAGTTTCTTGAAACGCCCGAGCAGGTCCTTCAGGGCGGGCACGGCGTACTTGCCGTAGAGCTCCGGGCTGAAATCCCCGGCGCAGGTGTCGAAGACCGCCATGCAGTCCGCGCCGCCGCGGGCCTGTATGGCCATGTTCCCGGCCAGCAGGTCCAGCAGCTTGGCGCTGAAGGCCTCGAAACGCCCGTCCTCCAGGGCCGAGTGGGATTCTTTCAGGCCGCCCAGGTGCGAGCCCTCGACCGCGTAGCAGAAAAGCGTCAGCGGCCCGCCGACGAAGCCGAGCAGGCCCTTCTCACGGGGCAGGCGCGCGCGGATCTTGGCCATGGCCTCGCCCTGGAAGTTCATAAAGGAGGCCTTCTCCGCGCCGCCCCGCAGCCTGCCGCAGTCGGCAAGGGACTTCAGGTGCCAGTCCAGCTTGGGGCCCTCGTCGTACTTCAGCCCCATGCCCATGGCTTCCAGCGGGAACAGCAGGTCGGAAAACAGGATAGCCGCGTCGAAGCCGAAGTCCTCTATCGGGCCCATCGTGGCCTCGCAGGCCGCGTCGGTATTCTTGCAGAGCTCCATAAAGGTGTAGCGCTTCTTGAGCTCCTGGTAATGGGAGTGGTAGCGTCCCGCCTGGCGCATAAACCAGACGGGCGGGCGGCCGGTATTACGGCGGGCTATGGCCGCGCTGAAAAGGGTGTCGGTGGTATTCATGTTACTCCTTATATAAACGGCCATCCAGGGCCTGCGGCCGCTGCCGGGCGAATCCCCCCGGCCGCAGAATCGCCATCCCCCCCGTAATATTATAGATAAAAACCGGGCCGCCGCGCGCCGCGTCCCGCTAAACAGTGAACATAGGGCCGGTTACCGCCGGTTTCCCCCCCTGCCGCTGTCTTTTTTCTGCCCGGAAGATCCGCCGTAAACCGGTTCCTTCCGTCTGTTTTACCTTAATAACAAAAAGCCGGCGTTTTCCTGAAATTTTGCGGCCGCCCGATGCGCATGGCTTCCGAAGTCAGGTGTTTTCCAGTTTGAATATCTCGCCCAGCGGCTTGCCGAAATAGGCGGCGATCTTCAGCGCCAGGACCACGGAAGGCGAGTAATCCCCGCCCTCGATGGCCACGATGGTCTGGCGTGACACCCCGACGGCCTTGGCCAGGACGTCCTGTGAAATATCGCGCTCCGCGCGGCAGACCTTTACCTTATTAAGCAACTTTTCCACGGCCGCCTCCCATCGCAATGACGACAAGGACTTTCGAGACCGCCCAGACGGAGATCAGCGTAAACAGCCTCTCGTCATAATGCCCGTGCCTGAGCACGTCGGATATTATAAATACGCTCACCAGGGTAAGCGTAAGCACTCCCGCTATCCAGCCGGCCACGTGCTCTATGTACATTTCGCGCTCGTCCGTGGACTGAAGTTTGTGCCTGCCCAGGAACAGGAGCACGATGCCGACCGCGAATACCGCCACGCAGGCCCATCTTAAAAATGCGGGCATGTTAGAAAGGAACAGCGCTATTCCGAGAGACGCGAACAATACCGTAAGACTTGTAAGCTTCATTAACCTTATTTTCTTTTCCATATATCTTCTCCTAATGTTTGTTTAGCTTTACTACCTTGGAAATAGTATACACTAAACACGACATTGTGTCAAGTATTCTTTACATAAGGTATACAATAATTGTCTCCGTATAAAAAGAATTGCGGTTTTCCGGGAGAACTACCAGGAAAACCGCAACGGAACTTTAGCAGTATCTTGAAGCGTCAGTTTACGGAAGCTATATCTCTCCAGCGTTTGCCGGAGCGGCGGCGCGGACTGGGGTCCCACAGATAGGCGCCGTGGGTAACGGGTTTCATAACAGGTGTATCAACGGCCGCCTCGCGCGCGGAAGGGACGCGCACCAGTACTTTATCTTGTTTATCTCCTTCACAATCTTCCCTGTCGAAATTACATGTAATGGCCATAACGTTCCTCGCTTTCATACCCCGTGAGCATATCATATGAAATGGACCCCGCCGCCGATAGGCCCAAAGGGCCTAGCCGGTCCTTGTTTTTTGGCCCGGATCCCGATCTGTAAGGAATGTCCGGAATGGAGCTTAATTATCATCTTCTTCATCTTCACCGCCAAAGATGGCGTAGTTGAGCCCCAGGGTAGTGCCGGAAACGCGGCGCGCCCCGGAAGAAAGGTTTTGGCGGTATTCGGCGTTAATGCTTATGCGGCGGTTAAGTTTAAGCTCCAGGCCGAAGCCGGCCGTGGGAGAGATAAAGCTTGATGAGATGGTCCCCCCCTCCTCCTCATCCGGCTCCTTAAGGAAAGTAAGCTCCGCGCCGGCCAGCAGGAGCGTCACATAGATGCGGGTTTCCGTTTCGCCCAGCGCCGGAATCCGAAACGGTATCTGGATCAGCTTCTCCAGATAGTTTCGCGCGTAGTCGCGTGGACCCGTT
>JAJZVJ010000123.1 GCA_021845705.1 bacterium | reverse complement strand
GGCCGGGGTCCTGTATCCGTTCTGGTGGGGTACCCGGGCGGGCCTTGACCTGCGCGTGCACCATATCTTTAACATGAAAGGGGCCAATTTAAGCCTGGATTCCACGGACAGCCTGAACATAACGTTCAACGTGATGTACGGGGTCTGGAAGGACAAGAAGAAATAGCGGCCGATGGGCTTGACAAGTCAAGTCCTGTCTGCTATAGTATATACGGACGTTACGCCATAGGCGACATCCAACTGAGAACTCCCCGAAATCAGGGGAAGCGAAAACCCGCCAAAAGCGGGTTTTCGCATTCCTGCGGTGGCGTGGCGGAGCTTCGTCATTAGAAGGTTCCCTGCTCCAGTACCCTTCCATACAGAAATACACCGCACTTTACCTTTCCGCTCTTTCCGTGCCGCGCGCATTTTAGCTATAATTATCTATATTATTGGCCGGCTTTAACCCCGCCTGAACAGGCTAACGGAGACAATATGGGAAAATTTGTGGAATGTGTGCCGAATTTCAGCGAAGGCCGCGACATAGCTAAGATAAACGCTATCGTGGACGCCGCCAGGGCGGTTCCCGGAGTCCTGGTGCTGGATATTGAAAAAGACGCCGATCATAACCGCACCGTGCTCACCTTCATGGCGCCGGTGGAAACGGCGGCCGACGCCATGTTCGCCGTCACCAAAAAAGCGGCCCAGCTCATTGACCTCAACCAGCATAAAGGGGAACACCCCCGCATGGGAGCTACCGACGTGGCACCCTTCATCCCGATAATGGACTCCACCATAGAGGACTGCATAAAGCTGGCCGAGGCCGCCGGCGAGCGCATAGGCCGCGAGCTGAATATCCCCGTTTATCTCTATGACAGGGCCGCCCGCAGCGAGAATCGGCGCGACCTGGCCAAGGTCCGCAAGGGCCAGTTCGAGGGTCTGCGCGTGGAGATCGGCAAGGATCCCGCCCGCGTGCCGGATTTCGGACCGAACCATATCCACCCCACTGCCGGAGCCATGGCGGTGGGCGCCCGGAACCAGATTGTCAACTTTAACGTGAACCTGGCCACCACCGACATGGAATTCGCCAAGGGCCTCGCCAGGAAGATCCGTACTTCCGGCGGCGGCCTGCCTGCGCTTCGCGCCAAGGAGATCTTCCTGGAATCGAAGGGGCAGGTGCAGCTGTCCACCGTGCTGACCGATTACCGCGCGACCTCCCTCAAGCGCGTCATGGATGAACTGGGCAAAGAACTGGCGCCGAAGAACATAGCGGTGACCGGCACGGAGCTTATCGGCCTGACCACGCAGGACGCCCTCACGGACTACGCGGTGGAAGCCCTGCAGGTGAAGGACTTTAAAAAAGACGAGCAGGTGCTCGAGACCAAGCTGCTGAAGCTGCTGAGCTCCTGGCAGGCGGCGGCGAACCTCTTCGTGGACGCGCTGGCCACCACCGACCCCACCCCTGGCGGCGGCTCCGCCGCCGGGGTTAACGGTGCCATGGGCTGCGCCCTCGGCGCTATGGCCATAGGCATCACGCTCCGCGGCAAGAAGCTCGACGAGGCCAAGCGGCCCGCGCTTCGCTCCCTGCTCGAGAGCCTTGGTTCCCACAAAGCGGCGCTCCAGGCCTGCGTGGCCGAGGACGCGGCCTCCTTCGACGGCTTCATGGAAGCCATGAAGATACCCAAAGACGCCCCGGAGCGCAAGGTTAAGATGCAGGCCGCGCTGAGGCACGCCGCCGAAGTCCCGCTTAAAACGGCGCGCCTGGCTTCCGAGGCCCTGGCCGGGCTGGGGGTCTGCGGAGGTTCTATTTCCACGCATGTGGCTTCGGACTACCGCAGCGCCCGCTACCAGCTTGAGACCGCCATACGCTGCGCGGCCGAGAATGTTTTCATAAACGCGGAGGGCCTGGAAGACAAAGCCTTCGCGGAGAAGATAACCGCGGAGATAAAAGACTACCTGGCCTGCTGCGAAGCTATGCCAGCGCCGTATCAAAGGGCTATGCCCCTCTGACGGCCGCTACGGTTAAAGGGTAGAAATACAAGGAGCGATTAATGGCAAGCATGGACACTATTTCACGCAACCTGATGCTGGACAGCCTTAGGGAGTACGCCAAACGGCGCATCCCCTTCGACCTCATCCGGGAGCTGGACGAGAAGAACGAATTTCCGACGGAAATACTGAAAGAGATGTACGACCGCGACACCCTGGGCGTCCACCTGCTGATGATCCCCGAGGAATACGGCGGCGTCTCGGGCGGGACCTTCGATATTTACCGCATCTGCGAGGCCCTGGCCCGCATAGACCTGGGCATAGCCACGGGGGTTTTCGCCACCTTCCTCGGCACCGACCCGCTTAACGTGGGCGGCACGGAGGAACAGAAGGAGAAGTGGCTCAAGCGCATAGCCTCCGAGAACCTGCTGGTGGCCTACGGCGCCACGGAACCCGACGCCGGGAGCGACCTGGTGAACCTGCGCACCCGCGCCGAGCACGTGGTAAAGAACGGCAAGATCGCCGGCTACCGCATAACCGGCAACAAACAGTGGATCTCCAACGGCGGCGTGGCGGACATGCACACCATCCTCGCGCTCGCCCCCGGCGGCCCGTCCTGGTTCATAGTAGAGAAGCACATGGAAGGTTTCTCCGCCAACAAGCACGAGGATAAGCACGGCATCCGCCTTTCCAACACCGCCGGGCTCTCGCTCGACAACGTTTACGTGCCGGCCGAGAACCTGATAGGCATGGAAGAAGGCAAGGGCCTCCTGCAGGCGCAGGCCGTGTTCGGCTATACCCGCGTGATGGTGGCCGCTTTCGGCCTCGGCGCGGGCGCCGAAGCCATGGAACACGCTATCCGCTACAGCCAGCAGCGCATACAGGGCGGCGGCCCCCTTTCCGAAAAGCAGGGCTATACCCATAAACTTATAGTTCCCAATTATGTCCGCCTCGAGGGCGCCAGGTCTTACATAGAGTACACCGCCCTCCGGCTGGATTCGGGGGAACACGGCCTGCAGACCGAGGGCGCCATAGCCAAGTACGGCGCGTCCGAGTGGGGCAATAAAGCGGCCGACGACGCCATTCAGGCGCTTGGCGGCTACGGCTACACCAAGGATTTCCCGGTCGAAAAAATAAAGCGCGACATCAAGATCACCTGCATTTACGAGGGGACCAGCGAAGTCCTCGAGATGACCATTTACCGCGGGCGCTGGCAGGAGCACCTGAAGTCCCGCGGCAGGTATTACCTCGATATGGCCGACAGGCTGGACGAGGTGCACGCCAAGGAGCCGAAGGCCGGCGCGCACGCCGCCGCGCTGGGGCTGCGGGCCCTCGCCGCTGTGCTTGAGGAATGCCGGGTACAGAAGCTTACCCGCCACCAGCATGTCACCTTCACGCTCGGCAGGCTCATCTGCGCCGCCGAGACCGCCGCTGTCTTCTCCACCGCCGCCGCCGCCCAGAAATACAGCGAGACGGTGCGGTTCGACAGGGAAGGCTGGCAGGCCATGGCCCGGGTCTTCGCCCGCGAAGCGGCCCTTAAGACCGCGCTGGAAGGCCTTGCGCTGGTGCTGGGTTCGGCCGACGCCGCCGTGAACCTTTCCGACGCCGTGAACATGGAAGCTATCCAGGCCGAACAGAAAGGCATGATAGCCGATATGGACCTGGTAGCGCAGAAACTTAAGCAGACGTTCAAAGCGAAATAACGTCCAAGGGTAGAGGGTCGGGAGTCGAGAGCCAAGAAATGAAGAACTCAATGACCCCAGATCCCCGGTTCCCGATGGTTTTTTAAGGAGAAACACATGAACATCGTCGTTTGCGTAAAGCAGGTTCCCGACAGCACCGAGGTCAAGATCAATCCCGAGACGGGCCACCTTATCCGCGCCGGGGTGCCCAGCATCATCAACCCCTACGACCATTTCGCCCTCCAGTCGGCCCTGGAGCTTAAGAAAAAGCACAATTTCAGGGTTACCGTAGTTTCCATGGGGCCCCCGCAGGCCAAAAGCGTGGTGCAGATGGGCATGGCCCTGGGCGCCGACGAAGGGATACTCCTTTCCGATATGGCTTTCGCCGGTTCCGACACCTGGTCCACTTCTTACGCCCTGGCAAAAGCGGTAAAGAAGATAGGGAAGACCGATATGATATTCTGCGGGATGCAGGCGATAGACGGCGATACGGCGCAGACGGGGCCCGGGGTGGCGCAGCAGCTCGGCATGCCGCAGGTGACCTTCTGCGAGCACGTCGACGTGGACGGCCGCAGGATAATAGCCCGCAAGCTTATAGACGGCGGGCACGAGATAGTGGAGGCGAGGCCTCCCGTGCTGCTTACGATGATAATGCACAAGGATTATGTTCCCCGCTACCCCTCTTTCCTGGCGGTCAACGCCTCGCTCAAGAAGCCTTTCCATACCTGGAGCGCTTCCGATATCGGCGCGGAGGCGCAGTTCCTCGGCCTCAAGGGTTCGCCCACGCAGGTGGACAAGATCTATCCTCCGCCGCAGAGGGAGAAGGCCGCCATGTTCTCCGGCTCGGGGCAGGAAGGGATGGCGAAGATACTGCAGATAATGAAGTCGGAGCATTTCCTGGACGAGTGAACCCGCCCGGATAATTTTGTTTATAGGAGAACACGATGATAGAGGTTTCCAATAAGTGCATAGGCTGCAACAAGTGCGTGCCGGTCTGTCCCTTTACCGCCATAAACATGGTGGACAAGAAGGCGGTGATGAACGAGGCCTGCACCCTTTGCGGCGTCTGCGTCCAGATCTGCCCGGTACAGGCCATTACCATAACCCGCGAGGAGGCTTCCGCAAGGGACCTGTCGGGCTACAGGGGCGTATGGGTTTACGTGGAACTCTCCGAAACGGGGGATAAGGCGCATCCCAAAAAGACCAAACAGGTCACGTTCGAGCTCCTTTCCGCCGGGCGCCGCCTTGCCGACGAGCTGGGCGAAGACCTCTGCGCGGTCCTCCTTACCGATAAGAACCATAATTACGAGAAAGAACTTGGCGCCTACGGCGCGGACAAGGTCTACATGGTGGAGCACGACGAGCTCTTCGAGTACAACACCGATATCTTCTCAACGGTAATAGTGTCGCTTGTCACGCGCCATAAGCCGTCCATCATGCTTTACGGCGCCACCATCCAGGGCCGCGACCTGGCCCCGCGCGTGGCTTCCACGCTTTACGTGGGCCTCACCGCGGATTGTACCGCCCTGGCCATAAAGGACGGGCTCCTGCTGCAGTCCCGCCCCGCCTTCGGCGGCAACATCATGGCCGACATCCTGGCCCCCAGGTCCAGGCCGCAGATGTCCACCGTGCGCCCCAACGTGATGAAGATGAACGAGCCCGTGCTCGGGCGTTCGGCGCTGGTGGTGAGGGAAGCCGCCAAACTCGACAAAAGCCTGCGCCGCGTCAAGGTGCTGGAGCGCAAGATCTCCCACGATCAAGGCGGCGTAAAAATAGAGAACGCCGGCATCATAGTTTCCGGCGGGCGCGGCATGAAGACCAGGGAAAAGTTCAAGCAGCTGGAGGAACTCTCCAAACTGCTGGGCGGCGTGGTCGGCGCTTCGCGCGCGGCGGTGGACCTCGGGTTCAAGGAAAAGGCGCACCAGGTGGGCCAGAGCGGCACCACGGTCTCGCCTAAACTGTACCTTTCGTTCGGCATTTCGGGCGCGGTCCAGCATATAGTGGGCATGAAGGCTTCCGACGTTATCGTAGCCGTGAACAAGGACGCGAGCGCCCCTATCTTTAATGTCGCCAAATACGGCATAGTCGGCGACGTGCACGAAATAGTGCCGAAACTGATAGAAGCGCTGAAGAAAGCGAAGTAGCGAGGCAGGAAGGCGGCGAAGCGGGAACGCGGGCTGGCCGCGCGCCGGCATCCGTCAGCCGGATTTATCGTGACTCTACTTAACAGGCTGCTGCTTATAGTGTTCGGGGCCGGGCTTATCCCGCTGGTCCCGGCCGGCATCTTCCTGTTCTATTTCCAGTCCCGGACCAGGCAGGATATCTCCAGCCTGCAGCAGAACGTGGCGCAGATGGGTTCCCTGATGATGGAGCGCGAGGCGCAGGACCTCTCGCGCCGCTTCGAGCGGATGTGGGATACCAGTTCCTCGTTCGTCAACCAGGCCGGGCTCGAGAAGGTTTTGAAGCGGAACCCGGAATTCCTGTACCTGGCTTTTACCCGCGCCGACGGCCGGGAAGTTCTGAGCGGCGGCGTGCCGGAGCTCAAGAGATACTTCGGTTACCTGGACCTGGCCGGGGACCCGCTTTTCCAGAAAGCCTCCAGGCAAGGCCGCGCCGCGTTCGGCCATTTCGAGATGATCTACGACATGCCCGTCTGCCGGCTGGTTTACCCGGTAGGCCAGGGGTATTACGCTTTCGCGGCGGTCAACCTGCGCGACCTTTTCGTCAAGCTGCGGAGCCAGCGCCTGGGCGCCAGCGGGGGGCTGCTGCTGTCCGACGCCGAGGGCAACGCCCTGCCGCTCTCCGGCTCTTTCGAGAGGTTCAATAACGCCGAAGTGCGCGATATCCTCAAGCGCGGGCCGGTATTCGAGATAGACGGCAAGGACGGCGCCTATATAGGCGCGGCTTCGCCCGTCCGCGGCTTCGACCTGTTCATGGTGGCGCTGGAAAACCGGGCCGAGGCTTTCTCCTGGGTGAACCGCATTTCCTGGCTGATGGCGTTTTTTATACTTGCCGTGGTCACCGTTTTTTATTTTTCCGCGCTGCTGTTCACCCGCAGGCTGGCCAGGCCGGTGGCGGCGCTCATGGCCGGCGCGGGCCGTGTTTCCGCCGGAGAGTTCAAGGTCCCGGTGGAGGAGGCAACGGATTTCTCCGAACTTTCGGCCCTTCTGCGCGCTTTCAACTCCATGATGCGGGAGATGGACCGCTACCACGGCATCCAGGTGGAAAAGGTCTTCGAGGAGAAGCAGAAGCTGGAACTCCTGGTGAGCCTGATCCACGACGCGATCATCCTGGCCGATATGCGCGGGGAACTGCTTTACGCGAACACCTCCGCCAGGGCCATTCTGGGCGCAGAAAGCTCCTCTCCGGGCGAGAATGAGACCATCCGGCGCAG
>JAJZVJ010000122.1 GCA_021845705.1 bacterium | reverse complement strand
TTCCGATCTAAAAGTACACTTTCTGGCAGCTAGAAACGGCGCAGGCACTGGGCGACTTCGAAGCCCTGGACGCAAAGAACAGGCGCGTTTTAAGGCTGCACCTGAAACACCCCCTGGGCAGATCGCTCGCTTACCTTAGCGAGCGGATCGCCAGGATAGGCAAGCCGGGAGAAAGCCAGCCTGCCCCAGAAGCGGAGGATAGCGAAATGCTAAAGTTACCCGTGAAAAAGAACAGCAAAACCACCACCAAGACAAAGCTCGTGAACACCAACGAGTACGTAGTAGTTGACTACCCGAAGAACCTGGAAACCATCGCAGCCAGGCATTATTCGGTGCGCATAGGCTCCAGCGACTGCACCGGCGTCGACATTTCCATCAACGACCAGCCGTGGCAGCCCTGCCGGCACGCCGTGGGCTACTGGTGGTTCGACTGGAACGATCTCCAGCCCGGAACGCACCAGCTTGTTGCGCGCATGCACACGCACAACGGCGCCTACCTTATATCCAAGCGCCGCCGCTGTAAAGTCAGCTGACAGCAGTTGCAGATAAAAAGCCGTCTTTCGTGGAGCTGCAGTAAAGCCCCAGCTGAGGACGGTTTTTTTGTCGGATACCTGAACGGATACCCCTGCCCCATGAAAAACACACCGCGCTCCCCTAAGACAAAAATAGTCGCCACCGTAGGCCCGGCCACTTCCAGCCCCTCCATGCTGCGCAAACTTTACCTGGCCGGGCTGGACGCCGTGCGTCTTAACTTCTCGCACGGCACACCGCAAGAACACGCCGCGATGATAGCCCTGGTGCGCGGGCTCAATCAAAAAATGCGCAGGCATATCCGCATCCTGCAGGACCTGAAAGGCAACCGCATCCGCATAGGCCTCCTTAAAGCCCCCGTAACCCTGGCAAAGAGGCAGCGGGTGACGCTTGTACAGGGAAACACTACCGGCGCGGCCGGTAAAATACCTTTCGATTACCTCGGCTCCCTTAAAGCCATAAAGAAAGGCCACTTCATCTATATCGACGACGGCAATATCGCCCTGCAGGTCCTGGCGGTCGGCCGCGGCTCGCTTTCCTGCGAAGTGGCAGCGGGGGGGCTTTTGAAGGAACGCAAAGGCGTGAACATACCTCTCGCCCGGCTGGACTTCCCGCTCCTCTCGGAAGAGGACAGGCGCGACATAGAGTTCGGCTTGGCCCATAAGCCGGACTATATAGCCCAGTCCTTCGTGCGGTCGAAAGCGGAAGTGCTGGCCGTGGCCCGGCTGGTGGGACCGCGCCTGCCCTCCTGCAAAATAATCGCGAAGATAGAGGCCCGCGAAGCCGTTAAGAACCTTGAAGAAATAGTCGGCGCGGCCGACGGGATAATGGTGGCCCGCGGCGACCTGGGCGTAATGTTCCCGCTCTGGGAGGTGCCCATCCTGCAGAAGCGCATAATAAAACTCTGCAACCGCCTGGGCAAACCGGTGATAACCGCCACCCAGATGCTTGAGAGCATGACCAACAACCCCGTTCCCACCAGGGCGGAGGTCTCCGACGTCGCCAATGCCGTGCTGGACGGCACCGACTACGTGATGCTTTCGGGCGAGACGGCCGCAGGCAAGTACCCGGCCGAGGCCGTGCGCATGATGAACGAGACGGTAAAATACACCGAAGCCAATTCCCGCGCGGGCGTAATAGCCTGAGCTCCCTGCCGGGCACGGCCGCTTTGCCCGAAAGACCCAGGAAATGATAGGCCCTTGGAACCTTTACGTCCGCCTGCCCGCAGGCTATAATAAATATAATTGAACTTTAGTTTAAATCTGCCGCAATGGAGCGCTGATAATGAAACACCATATAAAAGGCCTTTTCACCTGTTTGTGCGGTTTTGTCCTGCTGGCGGCCCAGGCCTCGGCCTCCTCGCTGGATGAACTTCAGTCCCTCGCTTCCTCTTCCCCGGAAGATTACGGCAAAGTTTACGACAAGGACCTGGCTTCCGCCACCGCCGGCGCCTCCACGCAGCTCACCCAGCAGCAGCTTAAGCAGATGATGCTTTCCGACCTGGACTCGGTCAGGAGCATGATAGCCGCCCGCTACGCGCCGGCCGGTTGGAAGAAAGAGGAGTTCGGCTGGAACCTGGACGCCGAGATCCAGAAGGCCAAAGACCAGATAAACGCATCCCCTTCCTTCGGCGTTAAAGATTACCAGCAGACGCTCAAGCGCCTGCTCAACTCCATGAAGGACTACCACGTTTCCGTTTCTTTCTATTCCACGGAATCCTCAAGGCTGCCGTTCAGCGTTACCGAAGCCGGCGGCCGCTACTTCATTTCGGGCATAGACCGCAAAGCCCTGCCCGAGACCGTGTTCCCCTTCAAGGTAGGGGACGAACTGGCCTCCTTCAACGGCAAGCCCGTGGGCGAAGCCGTGGCGGACGTTGAAAGGCAGGCCGGCATGAACGACGTGCCCCACACCGACCAGTCCATTTCCGCCATGCTCCTGACCTACCGCAGCGGCGCCTCGGCCGATACCGTGCCGCAGGGCCCGGTGGCCATAAGCGTTATCCCCGCCGGCGCCTCGGCCCCCGTCCCCTTCCAGCTTGACTGGGTGCACGCCCCGGAGTTCATAGCTCCCCAGCCTTTCGTCTCAAAGACCGTCGCCGGCATACGGATCCCCATGTCCTGGCTGGGAATGATGATGGTGGAGTCCCCTTACGTCTCCGCCGGCCCGCAGGCCACTTACGGCATAGGCAACAAGGACGGCTTCCTGCCCGACTTCGGCGAAAAGCTCTGGACCGCCCCCGCCGAGAACTCTTTCAGGGCTTACGTTTACAAGTCGCCCTCCTCCGGCAAAAGCGTCGGCTATGTCCGCATCCCGACTTACGACGTAAAGGACACCGCCGCAGCCGTAAAGGACTTCGCCGCGATAATAACCGAATTCAACCAGCGCACGGACGCACTGGTGATAGACCAGACCAACAACCCGGGCGGCGCGGTCTTCTACCTGTACGCCCTGGCCTCCATGCTGACCGACCACCCGCTCAGCCTGCCCAGCCACTACATCTCGCTTACGCAGTCCGACATAGCCGAAGCCGTAAATTTCGTAAAAGAGACCGCCGCGGCCAAGACCGACGACGACGCGAAGGCCCTGCTGGGCCCGGACGCCGCCGGCTACCCGGTCTCCTACGACCTGCTTAAGAACTGGATGGGCTTCTACATCAGCACCATAAAACAGTGGGGCGCCGGCAGGACCATCACCGACCCCATGCCCATCTACGGCCTGGCCGCCCTTACGCCCAACGCCGGCGTGCACTATTCCAAGCCCATCATGGTCATGACCAACCAGCTCGACTTCTCCGGCGGGGATTTCTTCCCCGCCATAATGCAGGACAACAAGCGCGCCGTGATCTTCGGCGAGCGCACCGCCGGGGCCGGCGGCGTGGTGAAGGCCTACAAGCGCGAGAACAACCTGCTGGGCGTGGAGACCATCCACCTGACCGCCACCATAGCGGAACGCGCCAACGGCCAGCCCATAGAGAACCTGGGCGTAAGCCCCGACATCCCCTACTCCGTAACCCCCGCCGACGTACAGGCCGGTTATACGAACTACATAAAGGCCGCCGACGCCGCGGTATCAGGACTTACCAGATGATAAAAACCTCCCTCATAACCCTGCTCGCCTCTATTTCGCTCAGCCCCGCGGTTTTCGCGCTCGGAATTTCCTTCGACCAGAAAGGCGACCTGGCCGCTTTCGCCAAAAGCTCTGCTATCCCGGTGCCGGCCCCCGGCCTTGCCGCCAGGGCCGAAGAGCCGCCCGGCCTCTGCGTTTTCAACGCCGGCAGCGGCGGCGCCCTTAACGGCGAGGACGCTTTTAAAGCCGCTATCAAGGCCAGCGACGTGGTTTACGTCGGTGAGTCGCACGACCAGGCCAACGACCACCTGGCCCAGCTGGAAGCGCTGAAAGCCCTTTACGAAGCCCGCGGCCGCGATGTAGTGGTAGGTTTCGAGATGCTTAACATGACCCTGCAGCCGGTACTGGACGAATACGCCTCCGGCAAAATAACCGAGGCCGAATTTCTGCAGAAAGCCGACTGGCAGAAAGAATGGGGTTTTGATTTCAACCTGTATAAACCCATCTTCGACTTTATCAGGGAGAAAAAGTTAAGCGCCCTGGCTCTCAACCTGCCTAAGAAAATAGTCTCCAGGATAGCCATGGCCGGTCTCGACGGGCTCACTCCGGAAGAAAAAAAATATCTGCCGGCCGGCATGCAGGTAACCACCAACGAAAAGTACATCGCCTATGTAAAAGAATCCTTCCAGGGCCACATGTCGGATATGTTCAAGTTCGAGAACTACCTGGCGGCCATGTCGGCCTGGAACGAGACCATGGGCGCGCGCCTGGCCGGGTTCCTTAACGCCAACCCCGGCTACGCCGGCCTGACCGTGGCCGGCAGCGGCCACGTCATCTACAACGCCGGCATCCCGGCCTCCCTTAAAAGCAGGGCCCCCGGTTTGCGCGGAGTATCGTTCCTCATGCAGGGCGCCGACGCCTGCCCCGCGGCCATGCCCGCGTCCGACCAGGGCCTCGCGGACCATGTCTGGTACGTAAAGCACACGCCGGAGACGGAAAAGTCTAAAGAACCGGACCTGGACCTGCCGTAACCCGGCCTTAACCGTCTTCACCGGGTACTCGGGGCTGGCAAAAGGTATGGGTCCGTCGCTCACGGCGTCGGCCACACCGTGGCCGCGCCTCCTCTCTCGGGCTCGTCGCTTACGCAAGCCTCGCCCTCCGAGAGGTCGCTCCGAACCCATACCTTTTGCCAGCCCCCGGCGTACTCCGGTCTGCGGGAAGCGACACAACAATGGCCATACTTCTAAGCTGTCAGGACCTTACAAAAAGCTTCGGCTCCCGGCCCCTGTTCGAAGGCCTCTCCTTCGGCCTTTCCGATGGCGAACGCACAGGCCTCATAGGCCCCAACGGAGCCGGCAAGTCCACGCTGCTTAAGATCCTGGCCGGCCAGGAAACACCCGACGGCGGCTCCATCACGCCGCGCCGCGGCCTGCGCCTTGGCTACCTGGCCCAGCAGGACCGCTTTGAAGCGGCCCCGCAGGGCTGGAGCGTCCGCGACGAGGTGCTTAAAGCCCTGGAAGACACCGGCCTGGAGACGCATGAGGCGGAAAGACGCGCGGACGGGGGCATCTCCGCCGCCGGCTTCACCGACCCGGCCCAGCAGGTGAACGTCCTTTCCGGCGGCTGGCGCAAACGCCTGGCCATACTCTCCCAGACCGTGCGCGAGCCGGACCTGCTGCTGCTCGACGAGCCCACCAACCACCTGGATATAGAGGGCGTGCTCTGGCTGGAGCGCTTCATCACGGAACTTAAATTTTCCTTCCTGGTCGTCACCCACGACCGCGCTTTCCTGGAGCGCGTCACCAACCGCGTCATAGAGCTGAACAAGCGCTACCCCGAAGGCCACTTCAGCAGCGCCGGCAATTACAGCAGGTTCCTGGAGAACAGGGAGGCTTTTTTCGAGTCCCAGGCCTCGCTGGAAGGCTCGCTGCGCAATGTAGTCCGCACCGAGATCGCCTGGCTCCGCCGGGGAGCCCGGGCCAGGATGACGAAACAGAAGGCCCATATAGAAAGGGCGGGGGAACTGATAGAAGAACTTTCGGAGCTGGAATACCACAACGCCCAGGGCCGCGCGGTCAGCATAGACTTCACCGCCGGCGACCGGCAGGCCAACCGGCTTATCCGCGCCGTAAAAATAGAAAAAAGCATGGGCGGCAGAAAACTCTTCGGCCCGCTGGACCTGACGCTCGGCCCCGGAGAAAAACTGGGGCTGCTGGGGGGCAATGGCAGCGGAAAGACCACGCTGCTTAAAATGCTCGCCGGGCAGCTGGCCCCCGACTCGGGCACGCTTAAGCTGGCCGACGGGCTGCGCGTGGCCGTCTTCGACCAGCACCGCGCGCGGCTTAACCTGGACCATACCCTTAAGCGGGCGCTCTGCGGCAACGGCGAGTTCGTCACCTATAAAGGCGCCAACATCCATGTCCGCAAATGGGCTACCCGTTTCCTCTTCCGGGCCGAGCAGATGGAGATGCCGCTGCGCATGCTTTCCGGCGGAGAGCAGGCGCGCGTGCTGATAGCGGGCTTCATGCTTGAGCCCGCGGACGTGCTGCTGCTCGACGAGCCCACCAACGACCTGGACCTGCAGTCCCTGGAAGTGCTGGAGAACAGCATGCAGGAATTCCCCGGCGCGCTGGTGCTGGTGACCCACGACCGCTACCTGCTGGAGCGCGTCAGCCGCCGCCTGCTGGCGCTGGACGGCCGCGGCAACACGGAATTTTTCGCGGACCTGGCGCAGTGGGAGAACTGGACGCTGGAACAGCAGGCGGGGACCGGGACCGCTGTAAAGCCGGCGCCCGCCGCGGCGCAGGGCCCTTCGGCCAAAGAAAGCCGCGAGCTGAAAGCCGCCGTCCGCAAACTGGAAAGCGAAATGCAGACGGCCGAGAGACAGGCGGAGAAAGCCCGCCTGGCGCTGGAAGACCCGGCCATAGCCACCGACTCGGGGGAACTCGCCGGGCGCCAGAAGAAACTGGACGCGGCCCTGGCCAGAGTGGAGGACCTCTTCGCCCGCTGGTCCGAACTGCACGAAGCCGGGGAAAAGAAGTAAATTACCCCTTGACAGTTAAAAATATTCTGCTAAAATATATCTGAGCCTGCGGCCCTTATAAACGGGATTTCGCAGGCTCTTTACTTTCCCCCGTATGCCGGCCCGCCCCGCGCCTCCGCGAATAACGTAAAAACCCCCGCTCACCTGCCGCGCCCCGCGGCGAGCTGACGGGGAAACCGTTCCAAAAACGGTTATGAAAGGGATAGCCCTCCGCCCCGCCAAGTATTGTATTATAGACATTATAGAGGTTGCGTCCCGATGCTTTCGAAATTCTTCTTTCCGCTGTTCTTATCGCTATGCGGCGCAGGCCAGCCGCTCCTGTCCGCCATGGACAAGAAGGACGCCGGGTTCCTCGACCTGGTGGAGGGACGCTCCTTCCAGTATTTCGTAAAAGCCGTCAACCCCGCCAACGGC
>JAJZVJ010000121.1 GCA_021845705.1 bacterium | reverse complement strand
GTCCCAGCGGGAATAAACTATCACCTGCGTGTCGGAAAGGTCGGGGATGGCGTCCAGCGAAATATTCTTTACGCAGAAGTAAGCCCCGATCACGGCTACTGCGGTAAAGATAATGACCAATGCCTTGTTGTGGGCGGAAAAAGCGATTATTTTTTTTATCATGGGCTTATTCCGGCGACGTCGATTTAAGCCTGGACTCGGAGTCAACCAGGAAATTGGCGGAAGTCACCACTTTCTCCCCTTCCTTGATCCCCGACAAGATCTCGGCGTACTCATCGCCCTCGAACCCTATCCTGACTTCCACGGGCTCAAGCGTCCCTTCGCCTTTAGCCACATAAACCAGCTTGCGCACGCCGGTGTCTATAACTGCGCTGAGCGGAACCGCAAGGCGCGAGCCCAGCGTCACTTTTATCCTTACCTCGGCGTACATATCGGGTTTCAGCAGGCCGTCCGGATTTTCCACTTCGGCCCTTACGCGCAGGGTGCGCGTTTCGGCGGAAAGGATGGAGTCTACGGACTTTATGCTCCCGCGGAAAACCCTGCCGGGGTAGGCGGGCGTAACGGCCTCAATTTCCTGTCCCGGTTTTACCAGGCTTATCTCGTACTCGTAGATCTGGGCGTAAAGCCAGGCCCTCGCGCCCGGCAGCAGCAGATTGGCGCTTGTCCCGCCGCCGCGGCCCAGCGCGGCTACCTGTTCTTCGGAAAGGCCCAGCTGCCTGAGGCGCAGCCCCGAGGCCCGGACCAGCGCTTCGGCCCTTTCAGCGACTTCAGGCCACGAGCTGTCTTTCACTTTGTCCCGGGCTATGGAGGCTTCCCTATATTCCGAGATGGCCTGGTAGAGGTCCGGGTCGTAGGCCACTTTCCCGGAGCTCAGCACGGTGTGGGTGAGCGTCCTGTAAGCCGCCCGCGCGGTCTTCACGCCGATGAGCTGCCTCTTCTCGTCGTCCATGACGATCGGCGCCCTGCCGGCCACTATTTTGCCTGCCGCTGCCAGTTCGTAAACCGGGACATAATCCATGCCCATCCCGTCCTTCATGGGCGTTTTAGAAGTTATCTCAGGGTTATGGGATTGCGGTAGAATTTTATTGTCTTTTCGGCGGTTTGCGGGGCCGCAGCGGGAGTCTTTTCCGTTTTGACCAGGTTCATTCCGCAGATAGGGCAGGAGCCGGGCTTGTCCGAAACATAGGTGGGGTGCATGGGGCAGGAATAGGAGTCTTTATGCTGGGAAGCTTCATGCCCGCCGCGCCCGCGGTAAAGTTTTATTCCGAAAGGGACGGCGGCCAGCAACAGGAGCCCCAGGATCATTAAGGCGATTTTTTTTGCTTTCATTTTATTTTCCCTGTCAGTTGATCAACCCGCGCGAGCCAGGTCTGGTAGTCCACGACGTAGCGGTAATAGTCCATCCGGAACTCCAGCAGGGTGCGCTGCGCGTCCAGCAGGTCCATGAAACCGGTCTTATCGGCCTGGTAGCCGCTCAGCGCTATTTTCAGCGCTTCCTCGGCCTGGGGGATAACGCTGCCGCGGTAAAGGTCCACGAGGCGCAGGCTGCTGCGCGCTTTAATATCGGCTTCCCTCAGCGAGGAGGCCAGTTCGTTGCCCGCCGCTTTGTATTCGGCCTTCGCCATGTCGCGCTCGGCGCCGGCTTCTTTCACCATCTCTTTCTGCTTCGAGAACCAGAGCGGCACGGTCAGGCCCAGCGAGACGTCGTAGGTGTTGTCCATCGCCTGCCCGGGAGCGCTCCTTTTCCGGTAAAGCAGCATCAGGTCCGGCAGATATTCCGCTTTTGAAAGCGAGAGGCGGCGCTCTGCCTGGGTGACTTTAAGGGTATAGGCCTTAAGGCCGGGGTTGGCGGCAAGGGCGGCCGCCCGCATCTTCTCATAGTCCGCGCCGGGTCCGGCAGGCTCCAGCTCGCCCGGCTCCTCCAGCGGGGACAGGGTATCCCGGTCCATCAGGGAGTTCAGCATGGCTTTGGCGGTTTCTTTTTCCTGGGAGACCGTCACAAGCATGTTCAGCGCGCGGGAAAGTTCCACCTGCGCTTTTATCGCGTCGCTCTGGGAAGCGCGGCCGACCGAATATTTGGTCTCCGCTATCTTCGAGAACCCGCGAAGCACGTCCGCCGTTTCGTTATAGATCATCTCCTCTTTCGCGGCCAGGTAATATTCGTAAAAAAGCGCCTTGGCCTTGGCGGTCAGCTCCAGTTCTTTGGCGTCGTAAAGTGAGGAATAAAAAGCGCGCTCGTCTTTGGCGATATCCCTGCGCAGGAGGAGTTTATAGGGGTTATCGATCTCCTGGCTTATCGAGATATTCCTTTCGCCCGCGCCGCTGACAAAATTCTTTCCGGAAGGGGTATACATCCGCTCGAATTCTATCACCGGGTCTTTCAGGAGGTAGGCCTGCTTTATCCGGCTCTTCGCGGCTGAAGATACAGCCGCAGCCGCCTTCAGGTCCGGGTTCTTTGCGCGGACTTCGGTCAGCACGTCCGCAAGGTTCAGCGCGGCGCCCGCGGGGGCCCAGGCGCATGAAACAAGCAGGATTGCGGCAATTGCTTTCTTCATGATATCGCCTACTTCGCGAGTTTCCCCGCCAGGTCGTTCAGGGCCGGCATGTGGAAGATGAAAACCCCGACTACCACGGCCAGGTAGGCCAGGCCGGTTATAATCGCGGCCATGGCCAGCTTCTGCCCGCGCGAGGTCAGCGACGGGTCTTTAAGGGCCATAGTTCCGAAAGCGACCGCCATGCCGGCTTTTTCCACGCCGAACAAATGCACGAACGACAGCACGGCCATAGTAAGGGCCGCCGTCGCGAGTTTAGTGGACATTGTGTCCCTCCATGCTTTCTTCTCCGGACTTTTTCCCCGCTCCCGCCCGCTTCTTCATCTGGCAGTCTTTGCAGGGGCAGATGGTCTGCTTCCCCTCTTCGTGCATGCACAGGCACATGTATTTGTTGCATTCGCCGCACAGGCGCGCGAGGGCCACGGGGTTTATCAGGCTCGCGGGCCTGACCAGCTGCGATATTACCTTACGGGCCAGTTCCCTGCGCGGCCCGTTCTCCATGGCGTTGATATTGAAGGCGAAGGTGAAAAGGTTCACGAATATGAAGGCTATCATCAAGGCCATGGCAGGCACCGGCAGGCGGAGGAAGCGGCGCAGCGAGGTGACGGAGCGGTTGGCAGAACGTACGGCGGCGGCTACCCTCGCGGCGAAAAATGGAGATGGTTCTATAACGGGAAGCCGCTTTATATCCATATCCACCGCGGCCATTGTCCTCAGTTCTCCGGAGCAGGAGGAGCAGACGCCCGTGTGGGCTTCAACCGTGGTCCGGTCCGCGGGGGCCAGAGTCCCGTCCAGATAGGCGGAAAGTTTGCGTCCCGTTCTTGAACAATTATCAGGCATATTATGACCCTCTATGAGGTTAAACGCAAAACTATCTGAAAACTTGCGGGGGATAATGTTTATTTGCGGGAGACTGCTAAATTATCGCGTCAAAAGCTTTTTTCAGCATGATCTCAACTTCAAGCGCAAGGGGATCAAGCGCCTCGTTGCCGATACTCCCCATGGCTGCCGAAGGTTTTATTATCGCCACCGCCGTTTTTCCGGCCTTCTCGTATACTATCGCATTACACGGCAGCATCAGCCCTATATTCTCCTCGGCCTGTACGGCTTTATAGGCGTTCGCCGGGCTGCAGACGCCGAGTATGGTATAGTTCCGGAAGTCGATGCCGAGCTTCTCTTTGAATTTCTCGCGCATATTTATTTTTGTCAGCAGGCCGAAGCCTTCCTTCTTCAGCGCGGCGGTCACAGCTTCCACCGCCGCCTCAAAGGGCAGGTCCAGCTCTTTAGTGAATCCGTATTTTATCATCTTACCTCCTTGGCTGCCGTGTGCGGGAACGCGGAACTGTTTTTCCCCCCCCGGCAAAACAGGTCCGCTTTACAAGTATCCTGCAATTTTAAGGCTGGCCGGTCAACTCCGCTCCTGCTTGCACGGCGCGCTTTATAATAGTTGAATATCAGGAAGCAGCCTCTGCACGTCTTAGTGTTAGCGCCGACTGATGCAGAGGCTGCCCCTTAATTGGTTCGCCGGTCTGCCCAGTTAAACGCAGAACTTTGAAAAAACTTGCGGAGCGGGGCCGGATTATTTCAGTTTCTTAGAGAGGTTCTGGCGGGCTCTGAACAGGAGGGACTCTACCGAAGGCACAGAAACGCCGAGGATCTCGGCTATTTCAGTATAGGGGCGGTCTTCGTACACTCTGAGCATGATGGCCGCGCGCTGGTTCTCAGGCAGTTCCGCAAGAGCCGTTTCCACCGAATATTTTGTTTCCTGCCGTTCCCGGAGCAGGTCGGCCGGCAGGTCCGACGGGTCCGGGACCTGCCTGTTGAACTTCTCGCCGGAGTCGTTCTCGGCGGCCTCGTCCAGGCTTACAAAGGACGTCCCGGCGGCTCTCACGGTCCTGCGCCTTATGCGGTCGATACAGTGATTGTAAGCGATGCGGTAAAGATAGGTGGAAAATCTGGCCCGCTCGCGCAGGCTTCCGGCGGAGGCGGCTATTTTAAGGAACACTTCCTGCTCTATATCCTCCGCCTCGGTCCTTTCAGGTATCAGGCGGTATATGAAATTAAACAGCGGTTTCTCCCAGCGCGCTAATACGCCGGAAAAAGCGTCTTCGTCCCCTTCCGAGAAACGCCGCAAAAGTTCAAATTCGTTTTCGTCGCCAGTCACAGGAATATTCTAGTAAAAAAGGTCCGGCGTTTACTTTTCTATTTTCCAGCCTGAGGTTTACGTCGGGCTTATTCGCGCGCTTTCCCCAAGGGCCCAGATCCGCCTGGGTCTTTCGGCTCATGACGGGTATCAAAGTCTTAGGTAGACTTTATCCGTTAGCGCCGGCCTTTTGCGGCTTTTCGCCGCGTCCTCAAGGAGGGATCGTGAAAAGGTTGAAGCTGTTCGGCGCTGCGTTCCTGTTAGCCTCCGTCCTGGCCGCTAATTCCCAGGCTTCCCAGAAGATAGTTACGTTCACCCCCGGTACCCCGGTCCGTGAAAGGATCGCGGGGCTTAAAAAGCTGGGCGGCAAGGTCCTTAAAGATCTCCCCCTGATAAACGCCGTGACGGCGGAATTTCCGGACAAGGTCCTGGAGCCCGACATCTTGTCCTGCCCGCATGTCTGCGCGGTAGAAGAAGATCAGGTAATTACATGGATAGAAGCGGCGCCCGCCGCCCTGCCCCTGTCTTATATCAATACTTCTTTAGCGGCGATAAGAGCCGGCGACTATACCGGCTTTATCCCCGCGCCTGCGGTTCCCCGGGCCGCCCCGGCTTTCGAAATGCAGTGGGGCGTAAAACGGGTTAACGCCTCCGCCGCCTGGAGCACGACCATGGGCCAGGGTGTGAAGGTCGGGATCATCGATACCGGGATGGACTACACTCATCCCGACCTGAAAGCTAATTACGCCGGCGGCTATAACGCCCTCGACAATTCCAAACCTCCGCTGGACGACAATGGGCACGGCACGCATGTGGCCGGGATAATCGGCGCGGTCAGCGACGGGGCCGGGGTGGTCGGCGTGGCGCCGAAAGCCTCCCTTTACGCCGTGAAGGTGCTCAACGCCCGGGGCAGCGGGGCTTATTCCGCCATAATCGACGGCATACAGTGGGCCGTCAATAACAAAATGGATGTGGTCAATATGAGCCTCGGCAGCCCCAGCGGCAGCGCGGCCATACAGAAAGCCGTGGAAGCGGCCTATAAAGCTGGTGTCACGCTTGTGATGGCCGCCGGGAACGACTCCGGCCCGGTGAACTACCCGGCGAGGTATCCGCAGTCCATAGCCGTGGCGGCTTCCGATTCGGCCGATAATATAGCCTCCTTCTCGTCGCGCGGGCCCGAGATAGCGTTTATCGCGCCCGGCGTAGCTATAAATTCCACGTACATGGGCGGGCTCTATAAGTCCTTGTCCGGGACGTCGATGGCTTCCCCCCACGTGGCGGGACTGGCCGCTCTGGCGGTGGGCGCCGGCGCTAAAACCCCGGCGGCGGTGAGGAAAGCTCTGCAGAGCGCGGCTGTAAGCCTGGGCCTACAGCCTTCTGAACAGGGAGCCGGGCTCGTGGATGCTGGAAACCTTGTGAAGTAACGAAGCCTTAAAGGAATGAACATGAGAAATATTATCGCAGCGCTGGTTCTTATAAGCGGGCCTCTTATGGCGTCCGCTACGGAAAAGTCAGCGGGGAATAAGGTTATCTACGGAGTCGACGACAGGCTGGATTACTACCAGGCCGCTCCCGATCTGCGCAGGCTGGCCGACTCGGTGGTCTCCCTCTGGAGAGGCTCCGACGTGACCCAGGCGGCCGACGGCTCCTATAAACTGGCTACCGCTAATTACGGCTCCGCAATGGGACTTTGCGCGGGTGAGCCGTTCCGCGAACAGCCCATCGGGGCTTTCTGTTCCGGCTCGCTGGTCGGCAAGAACCTGGTGATGACGGCCGGTCACTGCATAAAGGACGATGCAGGTTGCGCGGATACGAAGTTCGTGTTCGGTTTCAACCTCAAAGAGAGCGGCGCGCGGCCTTCTTCCGCGCCGGCTTCCGACGTGTATTCCTGCAAGAAGATAGTAAAACGGTATCTCAATGAGGACTACACCACGCTGGGGCCGGATTATGCGCTGATCGAGCTGGACAGGCCGGCCGAAGGCAAGGCTCCCCTGGCCGTGAGCCGCGGCGAGGCCCTTAAAAAAGGCGATCCTCTCGTCGTAATAGGCCACCCGTCCGGTCTGCCGGTCAAGGTCGCCGGCGGCGCGGCGGTGCGCGATCCCTCGCCTGTCGGTTACTTCGTGGCGAACCTGGACACTTACGGCGGGAATTCCGGCTCGGCCGTGTTCAACGGCAGGACCGGCCTGGTAGAAGGCATCCTGGTGCGCGGCGAGAACGACTTCGTCTACAAGGACGGCTGCCGGATCTCGAATGTCGTGCCTGCGGACGGAGGCAGGGGCGAGGACGTTACCAAGATCTCCGAGCTGACTTCTGTAATTCCTGTGAGCGCGGAGGACACTGCCGCCCGGGATATGCCTTCGGCGGAGACCCCCCTCCCGGAGCCAGATCG
>JAJZVJ010000120.1 GCA_021845705.1 bacterium | reverse complement strand
TGAAGGGCTTGGTCATGTAATCGTCGCCGCCCAGTTCAAGCCCGAGTACCTTGTTCACCTCGCTCCTGTCCGTGGTGAGAAAAAGTATGGGCACCAGCCTGCCCGGTTTATCCGAAGAGCGGACCTGCCTGCACAGGTCAAGGCCGCTCATGCCCGGGAGCCTGAGGTCCACCACCATCAGGTCCGGGGTAAAGCCGGTCAGCGTTACCAGCGCCTGCTCCGCTGAAGTGCAGGTAAGCACGCTGAAGTTCTCCAGCTCGAGGCGCTCCTTTACGGATTTAAGGAGCGCCAGTTCGTCGTCAACTACCAGTATGGTCTGTTTGGGCGGCATAAAAAATCTCCTTTATGAAGGCAGGAAGACGGAGAACACGCTTCCTCCCGTTCCGCTCTCCGCCTGGATCCTGCCGCCGTGCAGTTCTATCAGGTACTTGGCGATGAAAAGGCCCAGGCCGGTGCCCTGCCTTGCGGAAGGATACTCCCGCCGGCCTGAGCTTATCCTGTAGAACTTGCTGAAAATATTGTTAAGTTCGTGCGGCGGGATACCTATGCCCGTATCGCACACGCGCACCTTCTGCCACCCGGGCAGGGTCTCTATGAAGACGCTGACGGAGCCGGAGTCGGTGAATTTTACGGCGTTGCCTATGACGTTGGCCAGTACCTGGTAAAGGCGGTCGGGGTCGCCGCGCGTGTCCGGGACCTCGCCGTCAACGATGAACTCCAGTTTAAGGCCTTTCTGGGCCGCGTAAGTTCTGAAGGCGCGCACGGCCCTGTCCACCAGGTCCTCAAGGTTGACCGGTTTTATCGTCAGGTTCAGCTTTCCGGACTCTATTTTTGAAACCTCAAGCATGGAATCAATGAACCGGTTAAGGCGCTGGGAATGCTCGTTTATGGAGAAAACCTGCTCGGGGATCCTGTCGTAGTCGCGCTTTTCCGCCAGCTTTCTTATTATATCGGCGCACAGCTCTATCCCGGTCACCGGCGAGCGCAGGTCGTGGGTAATGCTCGAGACGAAATCGCGTTTCATCTCGTCGAATTCCTTCAGCCTGTCGGCCATCCTGTTGAACTCCAAGGCCAGCCTGCCCATTTCGTCTTCGGACTTGACCGGGACCCTGTGGTTAAGCTGTCCCGAGCCTATTATGCGGGCCGCTTCCGCTATGGCCTGGATGGGGCCGGCGATGACCCTGGTTATTATCAGCGTGCCGGCGCAGCCGATGGCGAAAGCCAGCGAGAGGATTATGAAAAAGCTGGCTGAAGACCTCCGCAGGGAAGAGTCCATTTCCTGGTAGATAAGCTGTGTGGAAAAATCCACGCTCGCCGTGATCTCGGCCCCGCGGCTCCTAGCGGTGAGCGAGGCCCTCAGGATCTCTACGCCGTTGTCGCTGCTGGTCTCCCACACCCCGGTCAGCGGAGGGGAAAAATTCTTGAAGTAGTAGCGCAGCGGTATCTGGGCGGGGCTGTGGTAGCGCTCTTCCATAAACACCCGGCCGCCGGGGCCGCTGCACGAGACCTTTATGATCTCCGGGGATTTGAGGAACGCCTTGAAATATTTGTAGGCGGAGGACTTCCCCGGCGCGCCGTGGATCTCCTTGCAGACTTCCGACATGGAGAGGAGCACCTGGAGATTCTTTTTCTGGCTGTTGGAGGAAATGGATGCCCACTCGTTATGCAGGAACAGGAACGCTGTTACCGCCGAGATCGCCGTAAGGAGTGTGAGGATGAAGAGGATCAGTTTGGTGCGTATGCTCATGAAAATATGCGCCCGGCGCGATTCGAACGCGCGGCCACTCGCTTAAAAGGCGAATGCTCTACCCCTGAGCTACGGGCGCTTAACTTTCCTGACCACTTTTAAATTATACAAAATAACCGCGGGTAAGCAAGAACGGCGGGCGCAGGGGCTGTTTTGCCGGCGGGCAAAATTGAACTATAATATAGCGCATGGCGGTGCCGCGCTTCCACGCCGCGGTCGACCCGGGCGGCCTTGCGGCGGACTTTTTTCGCGTGCTATACTGAAGTTATGATCAACAAGCGGGCAAAGAGGAAATTCAGGGTGCGGGTGCGCGGCAAGGTCCGCAACCAGCTGCTCAGGCGCGGCGGCGCCGCGGCCGGGGTGGCGCTTGGCCTGCTGCTCGCCTCCTGGCTGTTCGGGGCGGGCATAAAAGCTTCCCGCCGTTACCTCGAAAACCGTCTTTTTTCTTTTACCCCCAAGTCTTTCGAAATAAATTGCCCCTCTCCTGACGCCGTGGTGTTCCTGCGGGGTCTCGCCGATAAAGCGGTTAATTCCTCTCTCAGCGCCGGGCGCTGCGCGGAGATCGAACGGGAGATAAAAAGCCTGCATCCCGGCCTCGCTTCCGTAAGGGTCTCCAGGAATTTCCTTACCGGCAAGGCCGCCATAACCGCCGTCCCCGAAGAAGTCGTTTCCTCCGTCCTGGCGGACGGGGCTACCGCCTACCTCGGGGTCACCGGCAGGCTGCTGCCCGAGAAACTTTCCGCCTGCGGCCCCGATCCTTTCGCCGTGGAGATCCGCGGCGCGCAGCGCAAAGCCCCGGAGCTCGCGGCTTTTCTTTCCTCGCTTAAGCCGCTGTCCGGCCTTTTCTACTCCAGGCCCCTGTCCCTTTCCTGCGACGCCAGGAAATGGGACTGCAGTTTTAAGCTTGAGGACGGCACCACGGTGCTCTGGGGCGGATTTGAATTCACAAGGCTAAAAATATTAAGATTGAATGAAGTCATGAAAGACGCCTCCCTGAAAGCCGGCGGGCCGCTGCGAGCGGACCTGAGATCGTTCGGGGAAGGGAAGATTTTTGTTTCCGCAGCAAAACATGCAGTTACTCCTTAAATACCGGTTTTCTGCCGGCGCCTTTAAAGAAACGGGTCCGGGTCTCTTTTGGAGCACATATGGGAAAATCTGAAATAATCGCCGGGCTTGACATGGGGTCGAGCCGGGTGACATGCGTAATAGCCGAGCGCGACGAGGAACACAACAAGATCAGGGTTCTGGCCGGCGCCTCCGTGCCCTGCAAGGGCCTCAAGAACTGCGTCGTGGTCAACATCGAGGAGACCGCCAGGGCGGTCGGCAACGTGATGGACGCCGCGGAAAGCAAGGCCAACGAGGTGGTAGGCGAGGTTTACCTCGGCGTGCGCGGTTCCCATATACAGGCTTTCGACAACAAGGGCGGCTATAACATCGCGCGCACGGACAAGGAGATAACCAGCGAGGACGTCGCGAGCGTCATAGAGAGCGCCAAGACCGTCCCGCTTTCCTCCGACCGCGAGATCCTGCACGTGATCCCGCAGGGGTTCTCGCTGGACCGCCAGCGCGGTGTTCCGAACCCCATCGGCATGGAGGGGGCGCTGCTTGAAGTGGGCGTCCATATAGTCACCGCCTCCAGTCCCATCATAAGCAACCTCATGAAGTCCGTCTCTCGCGCGGGCTTCCGCGTGGTGGCCCCCATCTATACGCTGCTCGCCGTAGGCGAACTCGTGGTTTCCGAGGAGGAAAAAGACCTCGGGTGCCTGCTCATCGACGCGGGCGGGCAGATAACTTCCGTCGGCATCTACTCCGAGGGCAGCATACATTTCTCCAAGGAGATCGCCATCGGCGGCGACTATATCACCCGCGATATCGCCTACGGGCTCGGCACCACCATGAACGCCGCCCAGGAGATAAAAGAAAAATACGGCGCGGTCTTCACTAACATGCTGGAGGAAGACAAGGTGATAAGCATCACCAAGCTGGACGCCAGGACGAAGAAAGAGGTGAAGCCGCGCGAGCTGCTGGACTTTATCCAGCCGCGCGCCGAAGAGATCTTCGAGAAGATCACGCAGTCCGTCCAGGGCTCCAATTACGGCGACCTGCCCGGAGGCGCCATCCTGACCGGGGGCGCGTCGCTGCTGAAAGGCATGCCGGAGGCCGCGGAACAGCTGCTGGACCTCAGCCAGGCGAGGCTCGGGCTGCCCGCGCAGGAGATACTGCAGTGCCCGGAGGAGTACATGACGCAGTCTTACCTCGGGGCCGTGGCGCTGGTATGCTACCCTCACCTTAAGTCGTGGAACACCGACACCCCCGGGCCCGCGCGCGGAGGTTCCGTAGAGAAGAAACTTTGGCGCTGGTTCAGGGACCTATTCTGATGTCTGAAAACAGGATACGCTACAATAACGATTTCGAGGGCCGCGAGGCGCTGATAAAGGTGATAGGCGTGGGCGGCGGCGGCGGCAACGCCGTCAACCGCATGGTGGAGGCCGATATCAGGCAGGTGGAGTTCATCGCCGTCAACACCGACGCCCAGGACCTGCGCCGCAGCAAGGCCCCCAACCGCATACAGATAGGCGAAAACCTTACAAAGGGGCTCGGCGTGGGCGGAGACCCGGCCAGGGGCAAGGAAGCGGCAATGGAATCCGCGGAGCTGCTGCGCGAAGCCGTCGCCGACGCGGACCTGATCTTCATCACCGCCGGGATGGGCGGCGGCACCGGCACCGGCGCGGCGCCCGTGGTGGCCCAGTCCGCCAAAGAGAACAACCCCAACGCGCTGCTTATCGGCGTGGTTACCCGCCCCTTCGGCTTCGAAGCCAAGACACGGGCGGACCAGGCCCAGGCTGGCATACAGGAACTGCGCAAGTACACCGACTGCCTGCTGGTCATCCCCAACGACAGGATCCTGTCCGTGGTCGACCGGGAAACTTCCAGCAGCGACGCGTACCGGAAGGCGGACGACGTGCTGCGCCAGGCCATACAGGGTATTTCCGACGTTATAACCTGCGGCGGCTCCATAAACGTGGACTTCGCCGACGTACGCAAGATCATGACCAAATCCGGCGAGGCGATGGTGGGCATAGGCCGCGCTTCCGGCCCGGACCGCCACACCGAGGCCGCCAAGCAGGCCGTGCACTCCCCCATGCTCGAGAGCGCGGTCATAGACGGCGCCAAAGGCATACTGGTCAACTTCTCCAGCTCCCGCGACATGCGCATGGTGGAGCTGGACGAGGCGATGGAATATATAAAAAAGCACGCCAACCCGGACGTCTTCGTGAAGTTCGGGCAGGCCTTCGACGAAACGCTCGGCGACGAGATCAAGATCACCGTCATAGCCACCGGCTTCCCCTCACGGCGGGGCGAGCTCGCCGGGGACCTGGCCCGCCTGCGCGGCATGGGCCGCAGCGGCGGCCGCCGCCGCACGGACGAGGATTTCCTTCCCGCGCAGACCGGGACTTCGGCGTTCGGCGACGAGGATACGGAAAAGCCGGCATACCTGCGCCGCCAGAGCGGCGTCAGGCGGCTTAAGTAGAACGGGGAACACATTATGGCTATAAACCTGAATCTCCTCCTGAAAGTGATGGTCCAGAACAAGGCCTCGGACACGCACATCAGGGGCGACTCCCAGGTCTTTCTCCGCATAAACGGGCACATTACCCCGATAAATTCCTCCAACATGACCGAGAAGGAAGTGGAGGACCTCGTTTTCCCGCTGATGAACGAGCGCCTTAAGAAGACCTTCCAGGAAAAACACGAGGTGGACTTCTCTTACGAGGGCGCGGACCTGGGGCGCTTCCGTTTCAACGTTTTCATGCACAAAGGCAAGATCGGCGTGGCGATCCGCCATATCCCTCTCATAATCCCTACTTTCGACGAGCTGCGGCTTCCGACGGAAGCCATAAAGAAGATCCTTACCAACGAGCGCGGCCTTATCCTCGTGACGGGCATCACAGGCTCGGGCAAGACCTCCACCCTGGCCGCCATGATAGAGTACCTCAATTCAACCTGGGACGCGCACATCATAACCATCGAGGACCCCATAGAATATTCCTTCACCGAGAAGAAGTGCATTATAAGCCAGCGCGAACTGGGCGCCGATACCACCAGCTTCGTGGACGCGCTGCGCGCCGCCATGCGCCAGGACCCGGACATCATACTGGTGGGTGAAATGCGCGACCTTGAAACCACCCAGGCGGCCATTACGGCCGCCGAGACCGGCCACCTGGTTTTCGCCACGCTGCACACCATGAACGCGGTGCAGACCATCTCCCGCATAATCGACATGTTCCCGCCTCACCAGCAGGCGCAGGTGCGCATGCAGCTTTCCGAAAGCCTTCGCGGGATAATTTCGCAGCGCCTGCTCAGCTGCACCAAAGGCGGCCGCCTCCCGGCGGTGGAGGTGATGACCGCGACCCCGCATATCAAGAAGATGATCTCCGACAATACCCTGGACGCCGTGACCCAGGCTATCTCCAAGGGCGGCTTTTACGGCATGCAGACCTTTAACCAGTCCCTCGTGAAAATGCACAAGGACGGCCTGGCGAAGCTTGAGGACATCCTGCAGGCGGCTTCGAATCCCGACGACGTCCTCCTGGCCATCAAGGGCATTGAACAGGATATAGAAACGAAGCACTGACCGCGGCGCCGGGCCCGGTCTTCGGAGGAAAGCCGCCGCCCGCGGCGCCAAGTTTTAATTTTGTTTCTTCAAGGAAGGTACATATGTTCGCTGAAGGCTATATAGGCATCGCCGGGATCATAGGCGTCGGCAAGTCCACGCTTACCATGGAACTGGCCAAGGCCCTGAATTTCGAGCCCGTCCTGGAAGAGGTGGGCGGGAACCCGTACCTGGAGAGTTTTTACGGCGACATGAAGCAGTTCGGGACCATCATGCAGATCTGGCTCCTTAACCACCGCTTCCGCCAGCACCGCGAATTCGTCTCGCGCATCAGTCTCGGCAAGATCCGCGGCGTGGTGCAGGACCGCACCATCTGGGAGGACACCATCTTCGCGCGCATGCTCAACAGGCATCCGGACAAGATCATCTCCGACATGGACTATAACACCTACCTGGACCTGTTCGATAACATGGTCCTGCGCGAGATGGTCTTCCCCCAGCTGATGATCTTCCTGGACTGCCGCGTGGAAACTTCCATAGCGCGCATAAAGTCGCGCGGCCGCAACATGGAGAAGAGCATCGACCCCTCGTACCTGAAGAGCCTGCAGGAGAATTATTACGAATTCATCGAGGAGATGGAGGACGCCGGCGTGCGCATCCTCCGCCTGAACTGGGAAAGCTACCAGCCGATAAGCGAAGTGGCCCGGCTGGTGCACGAATATTCGCTCAA
>JAJZVJ010000119.1 GCA_021845705.1 bacterium | reverse complement strand
ACGGACCGATGGAAACGTAGGGTTTCTCCTTCATTGCCAGGGTCTGGCGGTTTATAAAACCGTATTTGTCACCCAGCCTGGCGGTTGCGAAGCCGCCGCTGAAAGGGAAAGCCTCTGTGTAAACCGCAGGCAGAACCTCTTTTCCGGAAAGCTCTATGTAGCCGTATTTGCCGTTCAGCCTGACCCGGGCGAGCCCTTCGCTGACGGGATAAATTTCCTCGTAGATCCCGCCGCGGAACTCGCGCGCGTCTTTCAGGAGCAGGCCCCAGCGCCCGTCCTTCTTCGCCGGGGCGGCGCCTTCTTTGAACGGCAGGAGCTCCTCGTACTCAAAAGGGACCACGGTCTTCCCGGCTTTATCCACGCAGCCCCAGCGGCCGCGGGCCTTTACCGGCGCGCAGCCCTCGCTGAAGGAGCCGGCGGACTGGTATTTGGGCGTTATGATCTTTTTCCCCGTCCTGTCTATGAAGCCGTAGCTCGCCCCGGCCCGGATAAGCCCCAGGTCCTCGCTGAAGGGCTCGGCGTAATCGTACCGCGCGGGTATCACCAGCTTGCCGCCCGGGGCCGCGTAGCCCCACTTGGTCCCGGAGCTGTACGGGATAAGCTCCTGCGCGCCGGCCGCGGCCGTAAACATCGAGAGCATTAAAGCGGCGATAAGAACGGCTTTGTTCATATTAAGACCATCCCGAATAAAGATTGTATATAATAGTTGACTGGAGATACTTATGAAAAAAAGAACGGCGGTATACCCGGGCAGCTTCGACCCTGTGACCTTCGGCCACCTGGACATTATAGACAGGGCCGCTAAAATTTTCGACCACATTATAGTCAGCGTCTTCGTGCACAGTTCGAAGAAACACATGTTTTCCGTGGAGGAGCGGGTGGCGATGCTGAAGGCCGCCCTGAAAGGGAAGAAGAACGTCACGGTGGACTGTTTCGAGGGGTTGCTGGTGGACTACGTTAAAAATAAAAAGACCGACATCGTTATAAGGGGTCTGCGCGCAATTTCGGACCTGGAGTACGAGTTCCAGATAGCGGCCACCAACCGCACCTTGTACCCGGGCATAGAGACGGTTTTTTTCATGCCGCGCCAGCGCTATACCTATCTTTCTTCCAGCATAGTGCGTGATATCGCGCATTTCGGGGGGGACGTCTCAAAACTTGTCCCGCCCCATGTGGCTAAGGTCATCGCCGCCCGGAAGTAAGTTGTCCGTGCTGTAAGACTGTCAGAGCTGTGGGGTGCGGTCCTACCGCAGGGGCCGGAACGCAAAACGCGTTCGGGCACACCGTGCCCTCGCTCGGTATCCGCCATCCGCGCTTACGCAAGCGGATGGCTCAACTACGGTTTTGCTAACCCGGCCCCTGCGGTCTCCCGCACCTGGCGGCCGCCTTTTATTCAGCCCCTCGATCGAACTCCGTCAGGTTCTTCCTGTATTTCAGCGGCACGTTCTGGCGCTGGAGTTCGGGGTTCATCCTTTCTTTTATCGCGGCTGTCTTGAAGAAGTGTTTCCAGAGCTCGCGCACCTCCGCTTCTTTGGCGTCCTCGGTCAGCTCCGCGGCTGAAAGCGGCGCGTAAACCAGTTTTTCTTTAAAATAAAGCGCGGCGTTGTTGCGGCGGGCGTCGTGGATCACCCAGTTGAACGTCCCGAGGCGCACGCGGAAATGCGGGGCGAGCAGGGGCAGTATGTTGTGGTCGGGCTCTATTTTTGAATAAAGGGTCTTGTCCGCAAGTTCCTTGAACCTTACGAAGCCCATGAAACGGTGGGCCTCGCCGCCAACCTTTGCGGAAAGAGCGTGGACTTTCTTTACCCTGTCGTCGGCCAGCATATTGTCAGCGGTACGGCCTTTATCCAAAAGAAGACGGACATATTCCAGGATGGCCGTCTCGACCCCTGGCGCCTCCGAAAGGAAGGCGTAGCGCACATAATGCCAGGATCCCGCTGAACCGCGCCGCTCTATGAGCGCGCGGGCGGCAGAGGCTTTTATCGGGTCGCTGCCGGCCCTTATAAATTCGGAAAAAAGACCGGCTTCAACCGCGTTCTCCCGGGCTATTTCCGAGCCGGGGAGTTTTTTCTCGACGGCAAGGGCCAGGGCGGTTAAAAAACCCTCGAAAGTTCCGTCGTAGGTGTAGGTTGCGCTCATATCTGCCCTGTCACGGTTTCCTTCATTCCCGCTTTTACAAGTGCGGCTTCGCCGAACAGGTCCAGCTGGCCGTTGGGGTTCTTATGCTCGAGAAGCTTCAGCTTTATGGCCTCACCGGTCTCTTTTTTCAGGCCGCCGTACTTGCCGCCCGCCGTAACAAAATAAACGGCCCGCTTCATCACAACGCCCAGCTTTTTAAGGTCGTCAAGGCTTAGGCCGCCCGCCCGCCGCGCGCGGAATATCCTTTGGGCGGAGGTTACGCCTATGCCGGGAACGCGCAGGATCTCCTCGTAGGAGGCCTTGTTCACTTCAAGGGGGAAAAGGTGCAGGTTGTTGGCGGCCCAGACCGTTTTGGGGTCGAAGGAGAGGTCCAGCGCCGGGTGTTTTTCGTCCAGCAGCTCTTCCGCGGTGAAGCCGTAGAAGCGCAGCAGCCAGTCCGCCTGGTAAAGCCGGTGCTCGCGCAGCAGCGGCGGGTCTATAAGCGCGGGGAGGCGGTTGTCTTTCATGACCGGGACGAACGCGGAATAGTAAACCCGCTTCAGCCGCATTTTGCCGTAGAGGGCCTCGCTCAGCTTTATTATTTCGCGGTCGGTTTCCGGGGTGGCTCCTATTATCAGCTGGGTGCTTTGGCCGGCCGGGGCGTAGGCGGGGGAACTTTTTATGGAGCGGCGCTCGTCCTTTGAGGCGGAGATCCTCTGCGCCAGGCGGTTCATGGGGCCAAGCACCGTGGCTTTTGTCTTGCCGGGGGCCAGCAGGCGCAGGCTCTTGTCCGTGGGCAGCTCTATGTTGACGCTCACCCGGTCGGCCCACAGGCCGGCCTGGTCTATAAGCGCCTGGTCCGCGCCCGGGATCACCTTCATATGAACGTAGCCGTTGAAGCGGAACACCTGGCGCAGTTTGCGCACGGCCTCCAGCATCAGCTCCATGGTCCGGTCGGGAGAGACAATTATGCCGGAGCTCAGGAACAGGCCTTCTATGTAATTCCTCTTGTAAAATTCGAAAGTGAGGCCGGCTATCTCGTCGGGGGTCAGAATGGCTTTAGCGGAGTCGTTCGAACGCCTGTTCACGCAGTACGCGCAGTCGTAGACGCATTCGTTGGTCATCAATATTTTAAGGAGGGAAATGCAGCGCCCGTCGGCCGTCCAGCTGTGGCAGACGCCGCTCAGGTGGGCCGCGCCGGTGCCGCGGCCGCCGCGGTCGGAACCGCTGGAGGCGCAGGAGGCGTCGTACTTGGCGGAATCCGCCAGTATTTCAAGTTTTTTATCCAGATCCATATTACCAGTCTAGCGGACGAACCCGTCAACGGCGTGTCGGGCCGCTGTTCGGCTTGAATTCCTGTTTTCGCTTGGGGCGCGAGAATGCCGGGGAGCTATTTTTATATTATAGCTGAGCGCCCCTGAAAGAGCAACCTATGGAAAAAGTCTACATTTACGCGCTGGCGGCCAATCTGAGCTTCGCTATAGGCGTGCAGTTCTTCACCCACTACGCCAAGCGCATTTCAAGCCTTTGGGTTAACTGCTTCAAGGCCGTGGTGGCCGCGGCCCTGTTCGGGATAACAATTTACTTCCAGGGCGGGTTCCACCATATAGGGTTCGGTTACGCCGCGCTTTTCTTCGCTTCCGGGATGATAGGGCTGGGGCTCGCGGACGTCTTCCTGATACAGGCTTTTTCCCTGATGGGCCCCGGCAGGACCATGATGCTCTTCGGCTTCCAGCCGCTGGTGATAGGGGTGGTCAGCTATTTCGCCTTCGGCCAGGCCGTGGACGTGCGCAAGATCTACGCTATAGTCTTCTTTATCGTCTGCCTTTTCATTTTCTCGCTGGAATCCTTCAGGAAGCAGGGGCACTGGAACATGAAGGCCAGCTTTTTCGCGCTGGGGGGCGTGGTCCTGGACGGGTTCGGGGTGCTGATAACCAGGTACGCCTTCAACAACAGCCCGGGCATAAGCACCACGGAGGGAAATTTTTACAGGGCCGTCGGCGCGCTGCTGCTTTTTGCGTTCCTGTCCCGTCTCAAACCTTTTAATTTCTGGGGCAGGCTGAAAACGCTGGGGAATAAGAACCTGCTGTGGATAACGCTGGGTTCCGTGGCCGGTACTTACCTTTCTCTGATGTTCTACCTGAACGCGGTGCGCTACGCCGGCGCGCTCGCCGCCGTTTCCGGCATAGCTATCACGGGAACCCTTTTCGCCTCGGTCTTCGAATGCCTGGTGGACAGGAAACTTCCCTCCGCCTACCTGCTGGTCTCCTTCGTGTTCTTTTTGGGCGGGATGAGCTTTCTCTTCTAAAGTTCGGGGTTGTTTTGTATTATTTTTACGTGCGGGTTTCGTGATACGCCCCCCGCAACCGGAGAAGCTATGCTCAAACTTACAGTGGTATTTGTTTTTTTTATCCTGGCCGCCGCGGGCCCGGCTTTAGCCGCGGAAAAGGACGAGAAGTTAAGGCCGGAGACCCTGCTCCCGGCTTTCATCCCCGTAGAGCGGCCGGCGCAGGCGGACCTGACAGCGCGGCTGCGCGAAAAAGTGAAAACACTTAAGCTCAACGGTATCCCGGGCAAAAACGGAAAAAAGGTCTCCAGGGCGCTGCTGCTGCTGCCGCGCGACCGCGGCGCGGCCGGTGTTATTAATTTCGAAATAGAGGGCGGCCGGCACCCCGGGGTTTACCAGTGCGAGGCTCTGGGCCGCGGGCAGACCTCTACCGGGCCGAAGCCGCGCTGGGTGAGCGGGCTGATAGGCGGCGCCACTATCTATTACGCGCCCAAGGAAATGGCGGACGGGGCCACGGTGCCCGGGGTGTACGACCTCAGGAATATTTCCCCGGAGCGCTATGAACTGGTATTCCTGGATAAGCCCGCTGCGCTGGAGGGGGAGAAGGACCTTGTCGCCCGGATACAGCAAAGCGGCGCCAAGCCGTTCTTTTCCGCGGTATGGACGAATTGGTATCCGAAGGGTTACGCCGGTATGCCGGTGGATATGCTCTGGGCCGCCGATTCGCAGGCCGGTACGCAGGGCGCCGGGGTCCCGGTATTCGCGCTGCCCCCGCAGGCGGCCTCGCAGGACGCCGTAACCCTACGTATAAAACAGCTGACCCATAACCCCGGCTATTACAAGGGGCCGTACGGGCGCACCGGTTTCGCGGTGCATACCGACCGCTGGGAAGAACCGGAAAAAGCGGCCGATCCGGAACTGTCCCAAAGGCCGGAACTGAAGGATTTCCGGTGGCGCGACACGGACGGCTGCGTTAAGCTGCGGCCTGGCTGCCTGGAACTGCTTAATGAATTTATTTCCAGCGAGGAAAACCTGGGCCGCCGCGTGCAGCTGGAAGTTTTTGAAACCCCGCTGCTGGACGGGATCCCTGCGGCTTCGCCGGCGGACACAGGCGTCAGCCGATAACGATGAAGGCCCGCGGGGCAAGCTCCGCGGTAAAACGGCCGCCGGACCGGTTCAATATCGCCCCGCCGCTTATTCGCGCGGCCGCTTTCCGGCCCGGCGCGGGGTTTTTAATGCTTACCGTCTTTTTGACCGGACCGTTGTTGATAAGGCAGAGCAGTTCTTTCCCGCCCGGGATAAAGCGCCTGAAAGCCAGTACCCCGCCGTCGCAGTATTCCTTTAAGAATTCAAATTCCCCGTTTTTAATTGCGGGGTTGTCCTTGCGCAGGGCGGCAAGATCCCGGTAAAGTTCAAGCAGGCCCGTGTTCCGGTTTTTCGGCGAGTTCCAGGGCATGGCGCTGCGCGTGCCCGCGTTGAACACGCCCGCCAGGCCTATCTCCTCTCCGTAGTAGACGTTCACGGCGCCCGGGAAAAGGAACGAGAAGACCACGGCCTGCTTCATCCTGTCCTCGTCGCCGCCGTAGGTGCTGAACATACGGTCGGTGTCGTGGCTGGACATCATGTTCATCTGCAGCAGGGTGGTTTCGTGCTTGTACAGGCCAAGCAGGCGCTCGATAGCGGCCATAAAAGCGGCCTGCCCGGCCGGTTTAAGGTTCTTGCCGGCGTAAGAATGGGTAAGTTTAAGCTTGTCTCCGGCGAAATACGCGATGCAGGCGGCGCTCAGCTGGTAGTTCATAACGGCGTCGAACTGGTCGCCTTTAAGCCAGCGTCCGGCCTCGCCCCAGATCTCCCCTATTATGTAGCAGCGGGGATTGACCGCTTTGCAGGTGCGCCGGAACTCCCTCCAAAAAGCGTCGTCGTCTATCTCATGCGGCACGTCCAGCCGCCAGCCGTCAATGCCCTGTTCAAGCCAATGCCTGGCCACGTCCAGGATGAAGCGCCGGACCTCGGGGTTCCTGGTGTTGAACTTCGGCAGCGCGGGTAAATTCCACCAGCAGGCGTAGTTCGGCGCTTCGCCCTTTTTTAGGTTGTAGGCCTTAAGCGGATAGCCGCGGGGGTGGAACCAGTTCCGGTACGGTGAAGCCGCTCCGTTCTCAAGCAGGTGGTTGAACTGGAAGAAGCCGCGGCTGGCGTGGTTGAAGACTCCGTCGAGTATCACTTTCATGCCCCGCCGGTGCGCGGCCCCGAGGAAGGACTTGAACGCCGCGTTGCCGCCCAGCACCGGGTCGACGCTGTAGTAGTCGAAGGTGTGGTAGCGGTGGTTGGCGGCGGAAGAGAATATGGGGGTGAAGTAGACGGCGTTCACGCCCAGGCCCTTCAGGTAGTCCAGCTTTTCTTCCGCGCCTTTCAGGTTCCCGCCTTTGAAGCCGTTAGGGGTCTCCGGGGAATCCCATTTTTCAAAAACCCCGTCTATCTTCGCCGCGGCGGACCTGGCGAAGCGGTCCGGGAAGATCTGGTAAATAACCGCGCCCTTAACCCAGTCTGGATGGTCCATTATTAATTACCTCAGATCAAAAATAAATATCCTGTAAATTTTCTGCGGGGGTGTGGCGGGGGCTTTGCCCCGGGAACCCTGGAAGATGGAAACCGTTGGCCGTCTGACGAGCATAGCTCTAGATACGGCACGGGCATAGCCCAGCGCGGTTTCCCCCCAG
>JAJZVJ010000118.1 GCA_021845705.1 bacterium | reverse complement strand
ATGCGGACGTTCATCCAGGCCCTGTTGCGCTGGGCCACCAGGTTGGTCACCAGCAGCCCGAAGCCGACCCCGAGTATCAGCAGCACGTTGTGGCGGAGGTATTCCGGGTCGGGGCTGCCGCCGAGGCCGTTGACGATGTTCTTTATCAGCAGCGGGTTGTAGGCCTGGAGCGCCGCGCTCATCATGCCGAAAAGGACGATGACCGCCATGCGGACCGCGTGCCGGCGCCAGTAGGGGGTGAGCCATTTCAGGGTAAAGATCATTCTCCCTCCCCGAACTGCAGCCTGTAGTACCTGGAATAAAGCCCGCCCTGCGCCAGCAGCTCGTCGTGAGTGCCCAGCTCCTTCACTTCCCCGCCCGAGATCATCATTACCCGGTCCGCGTTCCTGACGGTGGACAGCCGGTGCGCGATTATTATCACCGTCTTATGCCGGAGCAGGTTCTTTATGGCCGTGGTGATCAGGCGTTCGGTGTGCGGGTCCATGTTGGAAGTGGCTTCGTCGAGTACCAGCACCTCCTGGTCCAGCACCATGGCCCGCGCCAGCGAGATCACCTGCTTCTCGCCGATGGAGAGGTTGGCGCCCTTCTCCTGCACTTTCTTGTCGAGCGGGTGCTTCTTGAAAAAAGCCTCAATCCCCATCAGCCGGATGGCGTCGTGGACGCGGCTGTCCGGGATGGAGGTGTCCATCAGCTTCAGGTTGTCCATTACCGTGCCGGGGAACAGGTAGATGTCCTGCTGCACCAGCCCTATTGCCGCGCGGAGCGACCCCAGGCTGAGGCTGCGGATGTCGGTGCCGTCTATCTCGATATGCCCCTTCTGGAAGTCGTAGAACCGGAACAGCAGGCTGGTCACCGTGGTCTTGCCGCCGCCGGTCTCGCCGAGGATGGCCAGGCTTTTGCCGCGCGGCAGCGTGAAGGAGACGTCCTTCAAGACCCAGCCGGACTCCTCTTTGTAGCGCATCCAGACGTTGCGGAAATCTATGGAGTCGCGGACGCTGGTCAGGTAATGGGGGTTGGCCGGCTCGGTCAGGGCGGGCCGGAGCGCGAGTATCTTCGAGATCCTGTGGCCCGCCGAGAAGGAGCGCTGTATCACGCTCAGGTGTTCGGAGAAGCGGAAGATGGGCTCGAAGAGGTTGCCGAGGTACATGATGAACAGCAGGATGGTTCCCACCGTCATCGTTTTGGCTATCACCATCCTGCCGCCATAGTTGAAGACGGCCGCCGTGGACGCGGGCTGGAGGAAGACGATGCTGAGGAAGAAAACCACCGTATAGATCTCCACGTCCACTTCAGCTTTGAACTTCCGGCGGTTCAGTTCCTCCATCTTGCCGGCGGTGTCGGCCTCGCGGCTGAAGGCCTGCAGCACCCCGATGCCGTTTAGCTGCTCCGTCAGGAACCCCGGCACTTCGGCGGCCAGCTTGCGGACCTTAACGAACATCGGCGAGGTGATCTTAACGAAGACCCAGCCGAGGGCCGTCAGCACCGGGAACATCGGGATCAGCATCAGGGTCAGCTTCAGGTTGTAGAAAGCCATAACGCAGAAGACCACCGCGAACATCAGGGCGTCGTTTATGATGGTGATGACGGTGTTGGTGAAGAGGGCGTAAAGCGTGCTGGTGTCCGACTGCACGCGCGCGTTAAGGCGGCCCACCGGCATGGACGAATAGAACTCCAGGTCGAGCGTAAGCATGTGGGCGAGGATGCGCTGCTTCAGGTCCACTATCAGGCCCTGCCCGGCGCGGGCGAGCTGGAGCACCTGCAGATAGTTGAAGTACAGGAAAAGCAGGGTGGTGGCGAGATAGACGCCGACGGCCAGCAGGAGCGCCCGCGGGTCCCTGGCCGGGAGCGCCTTGTCGATAACGAATTTCACTATCATCGGGATGAACAGGTTCAGCAGGGTGGCCGAGACCATGTAGACGAAGGCGAGGAAGAACGGGCCTTTGCGCGTCCTTATCAGGCCGTACAGCAGGCGGAAGGTCGCCTTGTAGTTTATCTTCTCTTTCGGGTCCTGCCCGTCGTCGCCGATCTCGTGGTGCATAAGGTTATTGTATAAATTATAGGGCCCGGCCAGCGCGGGCCAAAAGAAAAGACCCGGTCGGAGCCGGGCCTTTTTTTGTCCGGGGGCCGCTCAGTTCAGCTTGATCTCCGCGCCGCGCTTAAGGGCTTTCACGTTCAGTTCTATTACGTCCGGCTTCAGTTTCTTGTAAACCTTGGGCAGGGCCCTTGCGACGGCGTCTATGGAGATCGCGCCGGTGGCCGCCGCGAAGGCCCCTATAGCGACCATGTTCATCACCTTCGCGTTGCCAAGCTCGCCGGCTATGGCGTTACAGGGCACATAGAGGACCTTTATATCGGTCCGGGTGGCTTTGGAGTTCACCAGCGAACTGTTCACTATCAGCAGGCCGCCGGGCTTTACCATGGGCTCGAACTTCGCCAGGGAAGGCTCGTTGAGCACGATGGCCGTGTCCGGGGTGGAAACGATCGGGGTTGAAACTTCCTCGGAAGCGACCACTACGGAACAGTTGGCGGTGCCGCCGCGCATCTCCGCGCCGTAGGCCGGGAAGAAACTGACTTCCTTGCCCTCCATCATGCCGGCCTGGGCCAGCAGCACGCCGGCGGAGATCACACCCTGCCCGCCGAAACCCGAGATCCTTATTCCTTGGTACATATTAAAATCCTCCGTTTAAACGTATGGTAAGGCCGTATTAGGCGCTATGCGCATCAGACGGCCGGGAGCCAGGCTCTTCAGACGGTCATTTCTTAACCGCGCAGGCGTCTTTATACAGGCCCAGCGGGAATACCGGCAGCATGCCCTCGGCCACGAACTTGGTGGCTTCCGAGGGGTTGTCCAGCCTGGTGCCCCAGTTGGTCGGGCACATGGAGAGTATCTCCACCATCGAGAAGCCTTTCCCGTCTATCTGGTACTGGAAGGCCTTCCTCAGCGCCGACTTGGTCTTTATTACGCCGGGCACGTTATGCACCGTGGTGCGCTCGAGGTAGGTCGCCCCGTCTATGGTGGCCAGCATTTCGCACATCTTTATGGGGTAGCCGGACTGCTTGGCCGTGCGGCCTTCCACGCACGTGGTGGCCTTCTGCCCTATCAGCGTGGTCGGGGCCATCTGGCCGCCGGTCATGCCGTAGATGGCGTTGTTCACAAAAACCACCGTTATATTTTCGGAACGTATCGCGGCGTGCACGATCTCCGCCATGCCGATGGAAGCGAGGTCCCCGTCGCCCTGGTAGGAGAACACTATGGTGTCGGGCTTGGCGCGCTTTATCCCGGTGGCCTCGGCCGGACCGCGCCCGTGCGGGCCCTGGATCATGTCGCAGTTGAAGTAAGTGTCGGCGAAGACGGCGCAGCCGACCGGGGCTATGCCTATGGTGCGGCTGCGTATTCCCAGTTCGTCCATCACCTCGGCGACCAGGCGGTGAATAGTGCCGTGGCCGCAGCCCGGGCAGTAATGCATTTTAACGTCCAGCAGGGATTCGGGTCTCTTATTTTGCAGCTGCATATTCTTTTGCCCCCTTTTTAACGATGGCGTCCATGGTCCTGTACACTTCGTCGGCGGTCATTACCGAGGCTCCGGGCTTGGCGTGAAGGTGGACTTCGGCGCGCCCGTTCAGTGAGAGCTGCACGTCCTCCACCATCTGACCCAGGCTCATTTCCACTACCAGGAATTTCTTTACCCGCTTTGAAAGCTCTACCAGGCGGGCCTTGGGGAAGGGCCAAAGCGTTATCGGGCGGAACAGGCCGACTTTAAGGCCTTTTTCCCGCGCAAGCTTCATGGCCGCCACGGAGACGCGGGCCGAGGTGCCGTAAGCCACTATGGCTATCTCGGCGTCGTCCATCATCTTCTCCTCGTACATAACTTCGGCGGCCTCTATCTGCTTGTAGCGCTTGACGCGCTCGTTGACCATAAGTTCCAGGAAGCCTTCGCGCAGGTCGTAGGACTTAACTATGCGCTTGGCGCGGTTGTGGTTCACGCCTATGGCCCAGTCCGGCTCCGGCAGGGCTTTCGGGTCCACTTCCGGGGTCGTGAACTCCACGGGTTCCATCATCTGGCCGATTATGCCGTCGGTCAGCACCATGGAGGGGATGCGGTACTTGAAGGCTACCTCGTAGCATTTGTGCGGGAAGCTGCCCATTTCGGTGACGGAATTCGGCGCCATTACGAAGGTGCGGTAGTCGCCGTGGCCGCCGCCGCGGGTGGCCTGCCAGTAGTCGCCCTGGGCGCCGGCGATATTGCCGAGGCCGGGCCCGCCGCGCATTACGTTGCCGATGAAGATCGGCAGGTCCGCGCCTGCCGCGTAGGAGATGCCTTCCTGCTTAAGGCTCATGCCGGGGCTGGAAGAGGAGGTCATACAGCGCACGCCGGTGGCGGCCGCGCCGTAGACCATGTTGATCGCCGAAACTTCGGACTCCGACTGCACGAAAGCCCCGCCCACCTGCGGCAAGCGCCAGGACATGTATTCCGGGACCTCGTTCTGCGGGGTTATGGGGTAACCGGCGAAGAACCTGCAGCCGGCGCGTACGGCGCCTTCAGCCAGGGCCTCGTTGCCTTTCATTAATTTTTTTTCAGCCATGATCTTGCTCCTTATTTGTAGACCCTGATCGCGAGGTCGGGGCAGATGCGGGCGCAGCTCTGGCACGCAATGCAGCAGCCTTCCTTTGAATCTTTCGCCGGGTAATATCCGGTCTTGGAGAATTTATCGGATTTTTCGATGCACTTTTTCGGACAGACCACCACGCAAAGGTAGCATCCTTTGCATTTGTCTACGTCTACTTCCATTTTTGGCATAGAACCTCCGGGGCTGTTATAGCGCGGCTGGCGGGCCTGTCAGATCTGAATTGTGCCGTGCACCCGGCGGGTGCCGCACTGTCACGCTGAAGGTCTTATAAGGCTGCCGGAAAGCGCGCGCGATGCGAAATGCTGTACAAAAAGTATATCAAAAAAAGCCGGGCTTTTATACCCGGCTTATCTTTATTTCACCGCCGTCCGGGCTCCGGCCGTCGGGCCAGTATTCCGGCGTAGAATCTTTTAAGCTGTATGTTCATGCTCTCGGGCCCGAATCTGGGAAACCCGGTTCCGTCGCTGCCCCGCGCCCAGGCCTTTGCGGCGGCTCCCATGCGCGCAAGCAGGTCCGGGGAAAGGATCAGCGCTTCAAGCGCCGCGGCGAGGGCTTCCGGGTCCGCGGGATCTACCGTGATCCCGGTTTCCCCCTCCCTGATAGTGTCGGGAAGACCGCAGACCCTGCTTACGACCGCCGGCAAACCCAGCGCCTGCGCTTCAATAGGGGCGCGTCCCATGGCTTCGTTGAGCGAGGGCTGGGAATAAATATCCAGCGCGCTCATGACCTCCCTGGCGTCGTTCCTGAAGCCCGTGAATATTATCCGGTCCTGTACGCCAAGTCCGGAGGCCAGGCCCCTGAGCTGTGCCTCAAGCTGTCCTCCGCCGATTATCACCACCCTGAAGCGTTTTCCCGGCAGGCGCCCGGCAAGGATCCCGGCCGCGCGGATAAGGAACTCCACTCCTTTGACCGGCTCCAGCCTCGCCGCGGTCCCTACGACAATTTCCTCGGGAGCAATGGCCAGGTCACGCTTAAGTACAGGCGCGGCGGGCGGTTTAAAATCTACGCCGCTGTGGACCACCGTCCATTGCCCGGCTTTCCCTATCCCGGCGGCAATGGTCTCGCGCATTTCGCCCGGTGTAAGGGCTATGAAATAGTCGGTGAATTTAGACAGGAATTTCTCGGCCAGCCGGAAAATGAACGTTTTCAGAGGGCCGTAATACCCATAGAGAAGGTGGCCGTGGGGCGTGTGCACTATAACCGGCGGCCTCCCTTTTCCTAAGCCGGCCAGCGCGGCGGCAAGCCGGCCGAGGGCGCCGGCCTTGGAGGTGTGCGTATGCACGATGTCCGGCCGGAGGCCGGCTATTTCCCGCTTCAGTTCCGCCAGCGCGCGAAAGTCCTTGGCGGCGCTGAGCTCGCGCTGCAGGTTTTTTATCTCTATATACTTTACTTCACCTGGAAGCAGGGAGAGCAGGGACGCGGAATCTTTATGGGGGCCCGCGAGCAGCACCACGTCGTAATCTGAAACCTGGGCCGAGCAGGAGTCTATCACGTTCCGGCTGGACCCGCCGGGCTCGAGCCTGGTGATAATATGCACTATCCGCGGTTTTGCGGGCATGTCAGGGCTTCCCCCTGGTCTCCGCCTGCGCGGCGCCCAGGCAGGCGCAGAAGATGAATATAACGCCGGAGACATAGATCCAGAGCAGCAGCGCCATGACGCTGCCGAAAGCCCCGTAAACCGCGTTGAACGACGCGAAACGCCTGAGGTAGATCACGAACAGGTTCTGCGCGGCGTTCAGCAGGAGCGCCGCGCACAGGGCGGAGAACCAGACCTCGGAGTATCTTGTCCTCCTGTGCGGGGCCAGCCGGTAAAAAAAGGCGAGACCGAAAAATACTATAAGCCACGGAACAAAAAAAAGCAGGAGGCGGCAGGCGAACGTCAGGAAAAAACCGGAATTCAGCAGCCCGCCGGCTATTTTTCCCAGCACGGGCACGCCGGTCCCGAGCAGGACGGCCATCGTTAATATGGCCAGCAGGGCAAGGCTTTTAAGGGGCAGTTTCCACCAGTTGCCCGCCGGCGTTCCCCAGGCCCTGTTGACCGACTGGATAAGCGTGGTGAATAATTGCGTGGAGACCCACAGCAGCATGAGCAGGGCGAACGAGCCGGCCCGCCCGCGGGAGCTTATTACCCTGGAAAGAGTGTCGAAAATATAATGCTGGGCGTCAGCGTTCATCGGCACGAATTTTTCAACGTAGCTTATAACCACGCCGGCGGCCTCCGCCCTGTTGGTGAAGAACGAGACCGCGGTGACGAACAGCACTATCAAAGGGAAAAGCGCGAAAAAAGCGCTGTAGGCGAAGGCCGCGGCGCGCTGGTCGCCGTCTATGTTCCGGAATTTGCGCACGGCCAGGCTAAGCGTGGCTTCGGCCCTCTGGGCCGAACGTTTTGCGGTTTTAAATGTAGCCATGGAAGGTTCCGGCCGGCGGCGGGGCCGTAGCGCCCGTCAGCCGGCCTTACCCGTTGAATTCCCTCCGCTAATTGAGCTTCGCGTATTTTTCTGCTGCGGCGCCCTCGCTGGTCAGGCCGAGCTTCG
>JAJZVJ010000117.1 GCA_021845705.1 bacterium | reverse complement strand
CTCAGACCCGGAAGCGGACTTGTTTCGGCGCGTAAAGCCAGCTGTCATACAGGGCGGGCCACCTTTCTTTCACTTTTTCATGGGAAAGTCCTTCCCATTCGCCGCGGTCTATATCCGCAAAACCTTCGTCCCCGGCAACGGCTTTTCCGGTGGCCTGGGAAACGGCGGTTGCGGTTTCAAGCGCCCGGGCCCTGGGGCTGGAATATATGGACTGTAATGGGATGGCTGTAAAATACCGGCCCGCGGCCTGCGCCTGCCGTTTGCCGGTGGCGTTCAAGGGTACCTCGGACGTCCCTCTGAATATGCCGAGCCTGTTCCATTCCGTTTCGCCGTGCCGTATCAGAAAAACCTGCGTCATATGATTCCTCCTGGTTTTATGCGCCGGTTTTGCCGAAGATCTGTTCATACAGGTCCTCGCCGTAGCTGGTCTGCAGCGGTTCGCTTTCCTTGACTTTGAAAGTCCGTTTCCCGCCGGCCTGCCTTTCCGCGCGCAAAAAAATCGCGTTCTCCGGTTTCTTCTCGTAAAGCCCATGCGCGAATTCATATAAATGCGTAACAAAGAAAACCCTGATCCCCCTTTCCGCCAAAGCGGTTATTATCTGCCTCGCTATCTCCGAACCTTCCCTTTCGTTGGTGGCGGCGAAGGATTCGTTGAGCAGCAGCAGGGAATCCGGCGTTATCCTGTCCGCGATCCCGCTCATCCTGGCGAGTTCTTCGTCCAGTTTTCCGCTGTTCATGGCGGCGTCTTCTTTGCGCTTGTAGTGCGTAAAAAGGCCGCCGCAGAGCCCGGCGCTGAAGGATCTGGCCGGCGCGAACATGCCGCACTGCATCATCAATTGCGCCAGCCCTATGCTTCGCAGAAAAGTGGATTTCCCGCCCTGGTTGGCGCCGGTTATTATCACCGGGTTCCTGCCGCCGAACTCCGCGTCGTTGCCGACCACCTTTTGTTTCATGGTCAGGGCGAGGCAGACATCGTACAGGCCTTCGCAGGAAGGTCCGCGTACCCCGGCGGCGGGGAGCGGAAAGCAGGCCGGCTCTCCCAGCCGGATAAGCTGGCTGTGCAGATTGGCGCAGCCGGCGTAAAAGGCCAGTTCGGCGCGCAGGAGGGTAAAGAAGCTCTGGATATGGTCCGCGGACCGGGCAAGCGCGTCGGCGACAGGGTTGAGCTCCCTGTCGGTCAGCTCCGACAGCATCCGAGAGCCGCTTTCGTCGCGGTCTGAAATGTAAAAAGAAAGTCCGGGCGCTCCTTTCTCAAAGAGCTCCCTCAGCCAATCCTTTATCTCGGTGAGAGCGCGCTCCAGCCAGGTCAGGTTCTTTTCTTCCAGTTTCAGGAGCGTGTAATTGCCGCTTACATTGCCCGTCCCCAGCTCGGCGCTGCACAATATCCCGTCGCGGAATTCCAGCCGTCTCAGATGCTCCTGGACTCCGGAGAAAAAATCGTCGGCAAGCTCTTTTTTCAGCATCGCGAAGAACGTTGTAAAGCCTTCCGACCCGAATTCCGCGGCCCGCGCGTCGGCTATGTTCCTGAGTTTCCTGAGCGCGCCCGCGTACAGTTCCAGCATTTTCCGCGCGTCATACAGTATCACGGAAGGGTACTTGCTGATGCCGAGCCAGGACCCTTTCCGGAGTTGAATGGCTTCCAGCGCGAGTTGATATAGCTCCCGGATGACGGAAGCGTTCTTCAGACAATCCTTCAGGACGGCCTGGCGGTAAAGGATCGTCGCCGTGTCGTCCCGCAACCCGTTCAGGACGGCTTTCTTCGCCACTTCAAATATGAAGTCGTCCCCGAGCGCCATGGCGTTGAACAGCGTGTTCAATTCCAGGTCCTGCGTGAGCGTTTCCGCGTCCGGCGGCAATTCCAGCTCCAGGGCGAAATCCCGGTCCTTGTACATGAGAAGGGGCTTCATGGTTTTAAGCGCTCCTTCAGGCTGCCGTAGGTAAGCCGGTATTTTTCAGCGATCGAAACCGCATAGGAAAGCCCGTCGGCGGGCCGCCGCAATAGTTTATAAGTGCGCAGGGCCGGATTCTCCGGGTGCACCGTGCTGACCACGCTTACGGTTTTTTCGCCCAGGGAGGCCAGCTCGACTATGAATGTCACCAGAACGCACAGCGCATCCAGCTTTATTATTTTCTCCGCCAGCTTCCCGCCCAGGTAAACCGCGTCCTTCACCGTTGTGGAGGTGAAGATCTCGTTCATGATGATAATGCTGCGCGGCGTGGCCAGGGCCAGGATCTCGCGCATTCTTACGAGGTCGTCGTGCAGTTTGCCGCGGAGGTTAGCGATGTCTTCTTCCTTTTCGAAATGGGTGAACAGCCTGTCGAACAGGAACAACCGCGCCTCCCGGCCCGGCACGGGGCAGCCGAGGGCGGCCAGATAATGCAGCTGGCCGAAGGCGCGGGCGAAGGTGGTTTTGCCGCCCTGGTTAGGACCGGTCACCACGAAAATGCGCTCTTTTCCTTTTAGGCAGAAATCGTTGGTTATGACCGGAGAGCCGGCGGCTATAAGTTTGCGGGCCAGCGCCGGGTCATAAACCTCGTCGGCGCGCACTTCCTTGCTTTCGGCGGAGAGCCGGGGATAACAAAGTTTCAGGCCCGCGCGTTTAAAGGCGGCGGAATACTCCAGCCAGGCCAGGTAGAACTGTATCTCCCGGTCGAAAACGTCCGTTTTCCCGTCGAGATATCCGCGGTTCTTCGCGCAATACCTGCCGAGGGCCGGGAATAAGCGGGGGCGCAATCCGGCTACCAGGTCCAGTATTCCAGCTTCCACCCGGTTCATTTCCGGGCCGGGCGCGTACTCGCGCCGGTAATCTTTTACAGCGCCCTGTTTGAATTTGGCGAAAGTCTTTTCAACTTCGGCGCTGTAGTCCGCCTCCCCCGCATATTCGCGCACGGTGACATGGTTGGCCTGGATAAGCAGCGAATATTTCACGGCGGACAACTCGGACTTGAGCTGCTTTGTCCCGGCCAGCAGCGAGGCGAATTCCCGGGAGCCGGCATAGGCCGCCAGATAGCCGCGGAAGGACAGGAGGCCGCGCGATTTTAAATCCGCAAGGGCCAGGTCCCGCGCCAGGCGATTAACAGCTTCGCAATAGACGGCCACCGTCTCCAAGAACCAGCCCTCTTTGTGGTATTTATACTCAAGCTTTTCCGCCAGGGCCAGTTGCCGGCGCATCACCTGCATGCTGCCCGCAAATGTTTTGATGTTTTTCAGCAAATTGTCGTCTTCGAGATCCCGCATTATCTCCTGGCGGTAGGCGATCGCTCCGGTGTCGTTCAGGGGAGCGTAAAAAAATGGTTTTAAGTTGTACTCCTCCCTGCCGGCCGTGACGGCGTCCACGACCTGATCGAGGTTCAGGTCGGGGAAAAAACCGGGCGCTGACGGAGTTTCCCGTTTTGTGCCGGCGTCAGCGTTTTCAAATAGAATGCTGTGAAAAGGCATAGGTCAACGTCTTTCCCCGCCGTTCTGCTGCCCTTTGAACCGCAGCACCGCCAGCAAAAGCGCCGCTATCAGGGCCAGCGCCCCGGCCGCGGCGAAGCCGGCGTTGGGAGACACCGCTGTCCAAAGCACGCCCATCGTGATACTGGAAAGAAAATCTCCCACCCCGTCCACGGCGCTCATCAGGCCGAAGCCGGTCCCGTGCTGGTGTTCCAGCATAAGGGTAGAGGCCAGCGCCGGCTGGGAAGATTCTATGATAGCGGTGTAGATGCCGCTCAGGGCGAATAGCAGGACCAGTATCCACTTTTGCCCGTCGGCGAAAAGAAAGCCAAGGCAGAGCAGGCCGAAAACCGCGAACCCGGCGCTCAGGATGAGGCGCTTGCTTACGCGGTCGGAAAGCGCGCCTATGGGGTAGGCCACCAGGGCGTAGACCACATTGCTGAACGTGTAAAGGCCCACTGCGAAAGCGCCGGCTTTCAAAGAACCCAGGGATGGCGCCAGCAGGTCCTGCGCCCGTAATATGAGCAGGGTGGGCGCGAAATTGGAAATGCCGAAGAGGCCGACGGGAACAAGGAACTTCAGGAAGTCCTTCGGCAGCGCTTTCAGGCTATGCCACGGCTGGGTCAGGTCCGGACGGCGCGGCTTTTCCTTCACCAGCGTAACTATAGCGAGAAAGGCGAATAACCCCGGGATAAGAGAGACCAGGAAAATGACCCGCAGGGAAACATGCGCCATAAGGGCCATGGCGATAAGCGGCCCGAGGATGGCCCCCAGGGTGTCCATGGTGCGGTGAAACGCGAAAGCCCGGCCGATAGTGGCCGGCGTGGCGGACTCGGTAAGCAGCGAATCGCGCACCGGCGAGCGGATGGCCCAGCCTATCCAGCCCGCGGTCCGGCCGAAGAGCACGTGCCACCAGCTGGTGGCCAGCGCGAAAGTGGCCTTACTGAAAGCCGTAATAAAATACCCGAGGGCGGCCAGGCCTTTGCGTTTGCCGATCCTGTCGCTGTACCAGCCGGACCAGAGTTCAAAGAGGGTAGAGACACCGTCCGCCACGCCCTCTATCACGCCCAGGGCGAAAGCAGGCGCGCCCAGCACCGAGGAGAGGAATACAGGCAAGACCGCCGACGCCATCTCGTGGTTCATGTCGCTGAACAGGCTGGCCAGCCCCATCCCAAGGATGTTGCGGTTGAGCCAGGATTTCTTCTTGTCAGGCATCTGAAAAACTCCCCGGGAAGTTTGTGTGTTCATAAAAATAAAAACTCCCGCAAAGGTTAAGCCTTGCAGGAGTCATCAGCCGTAAAATTCAACCGGCAGTTAACGGCGAACTCCATCGCCCTGATTTAATTATACAACTGTACCGTTGATAACTTCAAGAATCAAAATCACCTCTTCTTCCCGGCGCGGAAGGTTTTCAGCGCGGCTTCAACTTTGTCCAGCAGTTCCTTCGGGTATAGCTTGCCGACCAGCGACAGCCTGGCCGTTTCGCCCGCTTTTTCCAGCTCCGCCACCACAGCGGGGCCGGCCGGCTCCGTGAAAACGAGCTTTTTCTCCTTAAGGATGGCGACGGACCTTTCGTTGTCCTTCCGGCTCTGCAGCGTGAGCGCCTCGAAATATTTCCTGCCCAGCTGCATCATCACTTTTTTATCCTCCGCCGAAATCGTGTCGAACGACTTCTTGGAGACAAGGACCGCGCCGGAGGCGTTGGCCAGCGGCAGGTCAAAAACATATTTCATGCGCGTGAACCACTGCATGGCGATCACGGAAAGCGGGGAGCCGTAAACGCCGTTTATCATGCCGGTCTCCAGCGAAGTCATCACGTCGGTTATGGAGAGGGGGATGGGTTTAATGTCCAGCGCGGCGAAAGACGCTTCGGCGATAGGGTCCCCTTCCCAGATCCACATTTTCACGTCCCTCAGGTCTTCGGGTTTGGTGACCGGGGTGTTGGAAAAAATATTGACGTTGCCTACTTCGGCCCAGCCAAGCAGGATGTAGCCGCGGTCCTCAAAAATTTTGCGGAAGTCGGAGTCCAGGGTCTTGTAGATGTAGTCTATCTCTTTAGAGCTCTTGAACAGGAAGGGGGTGTCCAGCAGCCGCGCCTCGGGGGCTATCTCGCCTATTCCCACACCTGTGAAACAGCCGGCCTGCAGCTGGCCCAGACGGATCTTGCGGACCACGTCCTTCTCGTCGCCGGAGACCCCGCCCGGGTAGAGCTTGAACTTGACGCGGCCTTCGGTCCGCTTCGTGGTCTCCGTAGTGAATTGTCTCATGGCTTTCATCCACGTGGACCCTTCCGGGGCCAGCGTGGCCAGCTTCACCATGGTCTGGGCTTTCAGCGGCAGCGGCAGTGCCAGCAGGGCAACGGCGAGGGATCTCAGCAGGGTCTTAGAAGAGTTCATCTTTTTTCTCCAGTAGTTTCTCCGCTTTTATTTTCGCGACTTCGTTGGCCAGGCGGGTGTCCCCGGCGGCAGGCTCGGCCGAAATTACCGAGTTGAGCAGTCTCTCGAAAAGTTCCTGGTCCTGCGCGGCCACGGCGGCCATTTTCGCGTACATGAAGCGGTTCAGCAGGAACCCTTCCCCGGTATCTTTCAGGGACAGTTCGAAGTGGGCTTTGGCCTTTTCGGGGTCCCCGCCGAACATCTTCGGGCGTATCGAGTAAAAGGCGCCCATCAGGGTCTGAGGTCCGTTGTGATAATACGAAGGGTCCAGTTCCAGAAGCTTTTCGATAGCCGGTTCGATAGCCGGCAGTTCGGCCAGGGCCTCGGGCTTGTCGCGGTTTATGTTTATGTAGAGGGCTTTGCAGAAAGTGTGCCAGAACAGCTGCGGCACTTCGGCTCTCTTTGCGTCGGAAAGGGCCGCGCCCTTAAGCGCCCGGGCCGAGTAGGCCTCGCCCCTGGCGTAAAAACCGGAAGCGCGCCCGGGGCTTTCGTCCTCCAGGAACATCAGGGCGTAGCCGCAGAAACCCTGCGCGGCGTCCACCAGCAGCTTTTTGTTGTCCGGGTCGCTTTTTAAAAGTATTTCCATCAGCTGCAGGTTGGCGGGGAGGGCTTCTTTGGCGTATTGCGGGTCGTCTTCGCTGAAGACCGCGGGAAGGCCGTTGTCTATGACCCCGGAGGTAACGCGCGCCGCGGTGCGGTTGAGCGAACACGAGGACAGCAGGCACATCGCCGCGAACAGCAGGCCGCGGGCCGCGGGTTTTCTTATGGTATGCCTTTCTTTCATTTTCTTTTCTCCAGGACCAGCCGGGAGAAGGCTTCGGCCGTGCCCGCGTGTTTTTTAAAGAAATCCTCCGCCCTGGTCGGGAAGCGGTAGGTCCAGTTCTGGTCCCCCAGGGTCCCGGGGGTGTTGATGCGCTCCCGGGAACCGAAGATGTCCTGTATCGGCAGTATCACTATGCGCGAACCGGCGCCCAGCAGCGAGGCCAGCGCTTTTTCCCTGGCCCTGGAAAAAACCGGCGGCGCGGATTCTCCGCCCGAGACCAGGTTCCAGAAAAGTTTTTTTTCGGACTGGTCCACGGTCTCCCACCAGTCCGCCAGCGGCTCGTTGTCGTGGGTGGAGGAAGTGGCCAGCGAGACCGGCTGGTAGGTTGCGGGGTCGGTGTAATTGCCGTTATTATCTTTTTCCCAGCGCATCACCTTGTAGCCGGGCACGCCGAGCTCCGCCAGCACCTCCCTTACAAAAGGCGGGATCACGCCCAGGTCTTCGGCCACCGGCAGCATCGTGCTCGCCAGA
>JAJZVJ010000116.1 GCA_021845705.1 bacterium | reverse complement strand
TTCCGATCTTTTTAAGAACCTGTGCGGCGGGGGCGGTATATAAAGGGAGGAGGGGACCATGTCTGAAATACAGAAACTTAAAGAAATAGCGCTGTTCCGCAACATGTCGGACGCCATGCTGGAGGGGTTCTCGGGCTACTTCAAGCATACTACCTACGCGCCGGGGGATATAATTTTCAGGGAAAAAGCTTCCGGCGACAGCCTTTTTATCATAGTTTCCGGAGAGGTGGTGATAGAAAAGGCCATGGACCTGGAGGGCCGCGAGTTCAAAACGCTGGCTATCCTCGCCGGCGGCGACTTTTTCGGCGAGATGGCTCTTATCGACGGGGCCGCCCGCTTCGCCCAGGCCCGCGCGTCCTCGGAGGCCGTTCTTTACGAGGTAAGCCGCGACGAATTCTTCGCCTTCATCAAGCAGAGCCCCGAGACCGGGATAGGCATAGTCAGCGAGATCATGCGCACCGTTTTCCGCCGCCTGCAGCATACCTCGAGCGAGCTTACCATGCTGTTCGACCTCAGCCGCCTGCTGCTCGCGCATCACAAGTCCCCGGCCGAGTTCTTCTCCGCGGCAATGGGGGAGATGCGGGTCTACCTGGAAGGCTCCTGGAACATCAAGGCCTACGTGTACAATATCTTCAACGAGGAGTATGAGGAGGTTTATTCCAACGGATCATTCGCCCCGGAGGGAGGCCCGCGCGCCGTCCCGACCAGGCCGGAGGGCGGCTGGCAGGGGGATAAGGTCTATACGCTGCTCTGTTCCGCGGACCGGCGCAACCTCGCCTGCGCGGTCTTTGAAAGTTCCGAGAAGCTCTCCCCGGTGGAAAAGAACAACCTCGCCACCATATTTAATACAATATCCTCCATCGCGGGCTCCGCGATGATAAATATCGAGCACCAGGCGGAAGCCGCGATGCTGGAGAAACTGAAGGCCAGAAAGAACACTATATGACGACAACTAAAAACAGCTTTAAAAAGATAGCCATCGCCGCCGCGCGCGCCGGGGATTCGAAAAAAGCGCACCCGGTCACGGTCTTCGACCTGGCGGGCAGGTCGCCTTTGGCCGAGTACGCCGTGCTGCTGGTGGTGGAATCGGCGCCGCAGCTGGACGCCGTTGAGGAAGAGGTGCAGGTAAAGCTCAAGCACGAGGGGATCTACTGTCTTCACAGGGACGGCACTAATTCCAAGAATTGGAAGGTGCTGGATTACGGCGGGGTCCTGGTGCATATTTACGACGGCAAGGCCGCGGAATTCTACGCCATAGACAAGGTTTACTCGGCCTGCAGTACCGTAGAGTGGGAAGAAGCCCCGCGGCCCGGGGCCGGGACGGAGCCGGCGGCGCCCGCGGCAAAGAAGGCGCCCGCTAAAAAGCCGGCCGCCAGGAAGGCGTCCGCGAAGAAACCCGCAGCTAAAAAAGCCGCCGTTAAAAAGCCGGCCGCAAAAAAAGCGGCTTTAAAAAAAGTTAAACCCGTGAAGAAAGCCCCGGCCAAAAAAAGCAAACCGGCCGGGAAAGCCGCCGCTAAAAAAAGCGGACCGGCGAAGAAAGCCGGGAATAAACGGCCGTCAGCCGGACATAGCCCTTTGAAACGGCGCCCGCGCAAGCAATGAAGCTCTCCACCCTTGAAGCCGGCCTTAAAAGCCGCGCGGCCGCGGCCTTTTCCCTGGAGGAAGGGGCGATGGCGGGTTTTCACCTTGCCGCTCCCCCCCCGCATATAAAAGCGGACGTCTCCATAGCCTGGCCTATAGCCGGCGCGAAGCTCCTTAAGAAGCCCCCGTTAAAGATAGCCGGTGAGCTTGCGGCGGCGCTGGGCGCGGAGTTCGGCGCCGAGTCGGTGCCGCCGGGGTTCGTGAACCTGAAATTTAAGGACGCGGTCCTGTTCGAGGCCCTGAAAGAGCTGGAAAAGCCGGATCATTTGGTCCGCCCCGAGTTTAAAGGCGAAAAAATAAACCTGGAATTCGTCTCGGCCAACCCGACGGGGCCCATGCATCTGGCCAGCGGCCGGGGCGCCACCCTTGGCGACAGCCTCGCCCGCATTTTCAGGGCGCTGGGCGCGCAGGTTTCCACCGAATTTTATGTTAACAACGTGGGGAACCAGGTAGAGCTGCTGGGCCGCTCCCTTAAAGCCCGCCTGGAGGGGAAGGAACCTCCCGAGAACGGCTACCAGGGCGCCTATCTTAAAGAGATGGCCGCGGCGCTGCCCAAAGAAGCGGCGGGCTGGACCGACAAGCAGTTCTCCGAATATGCCGTAGCGGAGATTCTGAAGCTTCACCGGGCCGACATGAAGGCTTTCGGGGTGGAATTCGACCGGTGGTTCCTGGAGTCCGAGCTGCACGCCGAAGGCGGGCCGGCCAAGGCCCTGGCCGCGCTGAAAGAGCGGGGAATGGTCTACGAAAAAGAGAACGCCGTCTGGTTCGGCTCCTCAACCGAGCTGGAGTCCGACGACAAGGACCGCGTGCTTGTAAAGGCCGACGGGAGAAACACCTATTTTCTGAACGATATCGCCTACCACCTTAACAAATTCTCCCGCGGTTTCACCCGGCTTATAGATATTTTGGGCGCCGACCACCACGGCTACGTGCCGCGCATGGAAGCCGCCGTGGGGGCGCTGGGCGCCGGGAAAGGCGGCTTCAAGGTCATAATCCACCAGCAGGTAGCGCTGAAGCGCGGCGATGAGCTGATAAAAATGTCGAAACGCGCCGGCGACTTTATTTCGCTCAAGGAGCTGGTGGACGACGTGGGCGCGGACGCCTGCCGCTTCTTTTTCGCGGCGCGCGGCCCGCACACCCACCTGACTTTCGACGTGGAGCTGGCCAAGAAGAAGTCCAACGACAACCCGGTATTCTACGTGCAGTACGTGCACGCGCGCATAAGCTCCATTTTCGCCAACGCCCCGGAAAAAGGCATAGACCCGGCGGCGGGGTTTGACGAAGCTAAAATAGTTATCGACCCGGCGGAGCGCGCGCTCATCCTCAAGCTGCTGTGGCTGGAGAAGACCCTGGCGGACTGCGCGCGGGACTTTTCCCCCCACCACCTTACCACCTACCTGACCGAGCTGGCCGCGAGTTTCCATTCCTTTTACGACAAGTGCAAGGTCCTGGACCCCGCCGAGAAAGAAACCTCGGCTTACAGGCTTTTCCTGCTCTGGCACGTGCAGGCGGTCATAGCGAAGGGCCTCGCCCTTCTCGGGGTTTCGGCTCCGGAGAGGATGTGAGAGGTTAACCTGAAAACTTCAGTTGAAGTTTTCCGGCCGCATAGCGGGCGCCCTGCGGGAGGCATACACCTCGTCGGGCCGGGCGCGCATAGCGCTGGGCCCTCCGCCCGCTGCGCGGGGAATTCCGCAGAATAATTCCGTTTCCTGTTTTTCACAATGAAAACCGGCTTGAACTGCGGAATTCAGGTTAATGACCGTGAAAAAGCCGCCTGACAAGGCGGCTTTTTCATTGCCCGGGGGGGACCCCCGGGATCAAACAAGGCCGAGAAGTTTCTTTACGGCGCCGATAAGGGTTTCCGGGGTCAGCGGTTTTTTCAGCACCATAACCCCGACGTTCCGGGCCAGGTGGGCCACCGCCTCGGGCGAGCCCGTGGAAAATATTATCGGGGCCGAGGAAGCCAGCTGCATCCGCAGGCGCTCGAAGACCTTCCGGCCGCCGCCCGCCGGCATATCCACGTCCAGGACGAGGAGGTCCGGCTTGACCGCCTGGAATTTGGTGACCGCGCCGATGGCGTCTTCCGCGGTATGCGTCTCGAACCCGGCTTTGGAAAGTATTTCCGTGTATAGTTCCAAAACGGTGCTGTCGTCGTCCACTACCAGGATCCTGCGTACGGCGGCCCGCGCCCCCGGGGGAGGCGGCGGGACGGGGTTCATCTCCTGCGCTTTCTTTTTCGGAAGAAGTTTCCAGACTTCGGCCAGGAGTTTCTCCGGGTCCGTGGGCTTGCCGACTACGGCCACGTTATGGAGGTTGGCCATGTCGGGCAGCTGCTCCGGCTTGCCGGTGGAGAATATTATCGGTACCGGGTCCAGGAGCCGGGTGCGCAGGGTTTCGAAGACGTGCATGCCGCCGCCGGCCGGGATGTTAAGGTCGAGTATTATCAGGTCGGCCTTGAACTGCTGCTGGGCCGTGATAGCCGAAAAAGCGTCCTCCGCGGTCCGCACCTCGAACCCCTCGGCCGCGAAAAAATCCTTGTAAAAATCCAGGATGGCGGGATTGTCCTCGACCGCCAGAATTTTAAGCATCGCTTCCTACCCCCAGTGCGCCGTGACCGGTCCGCGCGAAAACCTGTCAGAACAAATAATACAATACTTGAACGCGGCAAACATCAGGAAAATAGTCCCGCGCCTGCCGGGGAGCCCCGTGTACCGCCCGTCCTCCTCCCTTGACAACGACGGGGCTTTTTCAATACGCTAAATATATCTTTGACCCCGGGTTCAGGCCAAAAGCCGGAAGACGCCCGCTCCGCAGCTGTCACGGGTCCGCGTCCCCGCCGAAGCGGTATAAAACACCAAGGAGAAAACATGCCGACAAACAAGATCATCTGGACTAAAATCGACGAGGCTCCCGCCTTAGCCACCTATTCCCTGCTGCCGATAGTCCAGGCCTTCATAAAGGGGACCGGAGTGGAAGTGGAGACCAGCGATATCTCGCTCGCGGGCAGGATCCTGGCAAACTTCCCGGAACAGCTTTCGGAGGCGCAGCGTATCCCCGACAACCTCGCCATGCTGGGCGCGCTGGCGCTAAAGCCGGAGGCGAATATCATAAAACTTCCCAATATCAGCGCCTCGGTGCCGCAGCTTAAAGCCGCCGTCAGGGAACTCCAGTCCCAGGGCTACAAGCTCCCCGATTACCCGGAAGAGCCCAAAACCCCGGCGGAGAAAGAGATAAAGGAGCGCTACGCCAAAGTGCTCGGGAGCGCCGTGAACCCGGTCCTGCGCGAGGGCAACTCGGACCGCCGCGCGCCGCTTTCCGTCAAGAACTTTTCTAAAAAGAATCCGCATAAGCTGGCGCCCTGGAGCCCGGATTCAAAGGCGCACGTGGCCCATATGACGGGCGGGGATTTTTACGGCAACGAGAAATCCATCTGCCTGCCCGAGGGCGGGGAATTCAGCATAGAGTTCGTCGGAGCGGACGGCAAGGCGGCCGCGCTGAAGAGCGGGCTTAAAGCGGCCAAGGGCGAGATCCTGGACGGGACTTTCATGAGCGTAAAGGCCCTGCGCGGTTTTTACGCGGAACAGATAGAGGAAGCGAAGAAAGCCGGGCTGCTGCTCTCGCTGCACCTTAAAGCCACCATGATGAAGGTTTCCGACCCCGTGATGTTCGGCCACGCGGTCTCCGTTTTCTTCAAAGATGTTTTCGAAAAGCACGCCGGGACGTTCAAGACCCTCGGCGTGAGCCCGAACATGGGGCTCGGGGACCTGTACAAGAAGATACAGGGCCTTTCCGCCGAAAAGCGCGCTGAAATAGAAGCCGATATAAAGGCGGTTTACGCTAAGCGCCCGGCGCTGGCCATGGTGGATTCCGCCAAGGGCGTCACCAACCTGCATGTCTCCAGCGACATAATAGTGGACGCCTCCATGCCGGTGGTAGTGCGCGACGGCGGCAAGATGTGGAACCCGGAAGGGAAGCTCCAGGATACCGCGGCCATGATCCCCGACCGCTGCTACGCCACCATCTACCGCGAGATCATGGACGACTGCCGCCGGAACGGCGCGTTCAACCCCGCCACGATGGGTTCGGTGCCCAACGTCGGCCTGATGGCCCAGAAGGCCGAGGAATACGGCTCCCATCCCACCACTTTCGAGATCCCCGCGGCCGGGACGGTGCGCGTGGTGGGCGCCGGCGGAAAGGTCCTGATGGAGCACAAGGTCGAGGCCGGGGACATCTGGCGCATGTCCAGGGCGAAGGATATCCCGATACAGGACTGGGTGAAGCTCGCGGTCAAGCGCGCCAGGGCTACCGGGGCCCCGGCGGTGTTCTGGCTGGATAAGGCGCGGGCCCATGACGCGCAGGTCATCGCTAAAGTTGAAAAATACCTTAAGGACCACGACACCAGCGGCCTGGAAATAAAGATATTGTCTCCGGTGGACGCCCTTAAGTTTTCCGTGGAAAGGATAAGGAAAGGCCTGGACACCATCTCGGTGACCGGCAATGTGCTGCGGGACTACCTGACCGACCTTTTCCCTATACTTGAGCTGGGGACCAGCGCCAAGATGCTTTCCGTGGTCCCCCTGCTGGCCGGCGGCGGACTTTTCGAGACCGGGGCCGGCGGCTCGGCCCCCAAGCATGTGCAGCAGTTCCAGAAAGAGGGATACCTCCGGTGGGATTCGCTGGGCGAATTCTCCGCCCTTGGCGCTTCGCTCGAGCACATCGGCCATACCTTCAAGAACGGCAAGGCGCTGGTCCTGGCCGGGGCCCTGGACGAGGCCATCGCCAAGTTCCTCGAGAATAATAAATCCCCGGCCCGGAAAGTCGGGGAGATAGACAACCGGGGCAGCCACTACTACCTGGCCCTGTACTGGGCCCAGGCCCTGGCCGCGCAGTCCAAGGACGCGGAACTGAAGGCGAAGTTCGCGGAAATAGCCCGGAAGCTGGCGGAGAACGAGACCGTTATAAACAAGGAACTGATCTCGGCGCAGGGCAGGCCGGTGGATATGGGCGGCTACTATCACCCGGACTTCGCGAAAACTTCCGGGGCTATGCGCCCGAGCGGGACGCTCAACGCGATAATAGACGCGGTGCGGTAGGCCGCGCGCTCCCCCCGGTCATTTCCTGGCGTATTCGAGGGCCAGGATGAAGAGGTAGTCGGAGAGGCGGTTGAGGTAAACGGCGGGGACTTTGGCCTTTATTTCCCAGGCGAGGATCTCGCAGATCCGGGTTTTCGCGCGGGCGAGGTGAGCCAGGGCCTCGGTTTCGTTCGCGCCGGGCAGCACGAATTCTTTCAGGGGCTTGACCGCGGCCGCGCGGAGCTCTATCAGCGCTTCCAGCGCCGAGGTTTCGGTTTCAAGCCCGCCTTTCATCCCGGCTATAAGGCCGGAGGCGCGGATGAGCGCGGCCTGGGCCGCGGAAAGCTCCTCTTTTGTCTTCCGTTCACGTATCCCGGCTTTAAGCAGGCCGAGCAGGGCCGAGAGGTCGTCCACCAGGGCGTTAAGTTTTACGCGGCGGTGGGCGTCGGCCACCTGCGGTCTGC
>JAJZVJ010000115.1 GCA_021845705.1 bacterium | reverse complement strand
GGAACTCGGGCACGAAGGCGTTAGGCTTGTTCTGGTACGGGACCTTCAGGGTAAAGCGCACCTTGGTCTTAAGCGGCACGCCGGTGCTTTTTTTCTCCACGGCCACTCCCAGCACGCCGCTTACCTTGGATATTCCGGCGATGCCCGCATAAGGAGCCCAGCCGAGAATAACGGTTTTCCTGGACTTTTGGAAATAAGAGATCTTTTCCCCGGCGAACCTCAGCCCCGCCGACTCAAGCCGGAGCAGTATTTTATCGTAAGAGCCCTCTCCGACCGAAACGCCCAGCAGCACATATTCCCTGGCGTATTTACCGGTGCCGGAACCGATAGGCCACACAAAAGACCCCACCGGCCCGCTGTCGCCGGCAAAAGTGACCTTGTAATGCCCGGCCGGCAGCGTGGGCAGGCCGGCCCTGTTCTCCGGCAGTATCCTGGCCGCCGCGGGGCGGCTTTTAGGCGGGACCGGGTTTTTCAGCGTGGGCGCGGGAGCCGAGATCACGGAATCCCTGTAACCGCCGAAGTCGGTATTTATGCTCATCGTGTTCTTCGAGTTAAGGTAGCCGCCGGCGGTCTCCATCATGTCCAGAAGTTCCGGGTCCGAGATGCCGCTCCCGGAAGCCGGCAGCGGGTCCGCGGCCGGCTGGTCCGCGGCTAAAAGCGGGAGCGCGTGCACAACAAGCAGGAATATGGCCGGGATCAGGATTTTTTTCATGTTTTACCTTAAACAAAAAAGAGAAACGAAACCAATAGTTCCGTTTCCCCTGGTTACAGCTGGTTAAGGCCAGCCGGTGGATTCTCCCCCGCCTGTTCGGGGGATTACAAGGTATTACATTATCAGTGTATCTTTAATCCGCCGGATCGCAATAGGAGCATAGGGCCCAGGCCCTAAAAATAAAAGGACCTATCCCTCCCTGGGCCCTTTGGCCCCGGCCGCCCACTTGACCGCCGCGCCCGGTGAGTGCTACAATTTATTTACCGGTAGGTAAGTTTTCATATGAAACAAAAAACAAAGACCAGGATGACCAAGGGCGACAGGACCCGCCAGCGGATACTGGAAACCACTTCCGCCCTTATGGCGGAAAAAGGCCCGGACGGCGTTTCCATGCGGGAGATCTCCGCCAAGCTCAGGATCACCAAGCCGGTGCTCTATTACTATTTCAAGAACAAGGACGAACTTATAAGGGCCTCTTTCGAGGAAGGCACCAAGCATATCAAGGAGCTTCACGAGGAAATAGGGAAACCGGGGCTTACGCTGGAACAAAGGCTCACCATGGTCTTCACCAGCCACCTGGATTTCATCCGCCGCTACCCGGATATGCCCAAGTGCGCGCTCAAGATAATGGCCTCCCCCTCTTCCGGCGTGCTCAGCTCCATGGCGATGGAGCTGAAACAGCGCAACCGCAGGTCCCTCAGGAAGATCCTGGAGGAGACCTCCGGCCATGAGGGCGTCTCCCGGGCCAACATAGACGCGATACTCCACATGATCAGCGCGGTCATCTCCCATTTTATGATAGAAGCCCGCGAACGCGGCACCGACAGCCTGACGAAGGACCTCCCCAGGCGCATGGCCAGGATCATTACCGCCGGCGCACGGCACCTTAAAGCCGCCCTGGTGATATTCCTGCTCGCCGCCCTGCTTCCGCAGGCCCGGGCCGCGGACCTCAGCGTGGACGGGGCCGTAAAGCTGGCCATGGAAAAGAACACTTCCGTGGCCAACGCGGAACGCAGCCTTCTCATATATAAGGAGAAGATACGCGAATACTGGGGCGGGGTCTATCCCCAGCTAAGCGCGAGCGCGCAGTATACCCGCAACATAGAAAAGGCCTCCATCTTCTTCGGCGGCAAAAAGGTCACCATAGGGCTGGACAATTCCTACGCCGCCTCCCTGGACCTGAACCAGGTGCTCTGGGCCGGGGGCAAGGTCCATACCGGCCTTGAAATGGCCGGCATCTACTCCGACTCCGGCAAAGAGCAGCTGCGCTCGGCGCAAAATTCGGTAAAAAAAGCCGTGACCCAGCTTTATTACTCGGTGCTGCTGTCGAAGGCGATGGCGGACATACAGAAAGAGACCCTGGAGCTGGCCAGGCAGCACCTGGCCACCATCGAGGCCCAGTACAAGCAGGGCCTGGCCAGCGACCTGGCCGTGATGCGCCAGGAAGTTGAAGTGTCCAACAACGAACCGGCCGTCACGCAGAACCTTAACTATTACGAGTCCGGCCTGCTGGACCTTAAGAACCTGCTGGGGCTTGACCCGGACGAGGAGCTCTCTCTTTCCGGCAGCATGGGCTGCGCCTCCGGCAACGCTCCGCTTGAAACGCTTTACGCGCGCGCCATGGCTTCCCGCCCCGAATACCGCCTGGCGGACCTGCAGAAACGGCTGGCGCTCGAGAACATAACGCTTGAAAAAGCCGGCCATTACCCCTACCTAGGGGCCTTCGCCTCGAGGCAGTTCCAGGGGCAGACCAACAGCGCCTTCCCGGGCCCCAGTGAATCCGCCTGGAGCATGTCCGCTGGGCTCAGGCTCAGCCTCCCGCTGTTCTCGGGAGGCGCCGTGGTCTCAAGGGTAAAGCAGGCCGAACTGGCGCTGGCCATAGCCGGGGAGAACCTGAACAATACCGGGCGCGAACTGAAGATCGCCGTAAAAAAAGCCTGGCTGGACCAGAACGAAGCCGCCCAGAGGCTGGCCTCCCAGACGACCGCCGTGGAAACCGCGAGGAAGACCCTGGCCGCCACGGAGTTCCGCTTCAAGAACGGCCTGGCCGGCCAGCTGGACCTGAACGACGCGACGCTCGCCCTGAACAGGGCCGAGACACTTTACATCCAGGCGCAGCACGACGTCTGCTCCGCGGCCGCGCAGCTGGAATGGACCGTCGGGGAATAAGAGTCGGGAGTCGGGAATCGAAAATCGGGAATCTGGAGAGAAGAGCGGAACCCAATAATTTATGAAAAACATAAGAACACAGCTGATATTACTGGTCTTAGCGGCCGCGGCGCTGGCCGCCAGGTGCAAAAGCAGGGGCGCCGAAGCCCTGAACGACCTGGAAAAGGACCGTTTCCTTGTAAAGACCGAAAAGGCGCAGGTCAGGGATATAGAGGACTACATTATACTCGTCGGCTCGGTCAAAGCCATGGACGAAGCCGTCCTCTACCCCAGGGTCTCGGGGAAACTTTTACGCAACCTGCTGACCGAAGGCGACACAGTGCAGAAGGACCAGCCCGTCGCGCTGATAGAGCGCGACGAGCCGGGAGTGGTCTATGAGCCGGCCCCGGTACCCTCCACCCTTAACGGCGTTATAGGCAGGGTTTACCAGGACTCGGGGGCGAACGTAACGCCGGGCACCCCGATAGCGCTTGTAGTAAGCCAGGGCCGGGTGCGCGTGGTGGTGGACGTGCCGGAACGCTACGTGGGCAAGGTTTTCATGGGCCAGGACGCCTACATAAAGGTGGACGCTTTCCCCGACACTCTTTTCCACGCCAAAGTTTACCGGGTGAGCCCCGTGGTGGACACCAGAACCAGGAGCGCTGCGATCGAACTGCTGGCCGACAACTCGGGCGGCAGGCTTAAATCCGGCATGTTCTCCGAAATACGCCTGGTGGTGGGCGCCAAGTCGGGCGCGGTGGCCGTACCGACGACCGCGGTGCAGGACGAGGACGGCAAACCATACGTTTTCGTGCCGGTCAACGGGCTGGCCGTGCGCCGCGCCGTCAGGACGGGCATAGCCAACGACACCGTAACGCAGATCTCCTCCGGGCTGAAGGCCGGGGACGAACTTATAACCTTCGGCCTTTACGGCCTGAAGGACGGCAGCAAGATAAAAGTGCAGAACTAACGACCAGGAAATCGAGGATCGGGACTTAAGGGAAAACGGCTACAAGGTACTCTTTCACGCGATCTTCGATTCTCGTTTCATGATTTCCGATCCTCTTGGATTATTTTTATGAAAATAACAGACCTTTCCGTCAGGCGGCCCATACTCACCACCATGATGATAACCGCCCTTGTGGTGCTGGGGCTGTTCTCCTACTTCCGCCTGGGCGTGGACCTGTTCCCGAACGTGGAATTCCCGTTCGTGATAGTGCAGACCACGCTGCGCGGCGCCGGGCCCGAGGAAGTTGAATCCTCCATCACCAAGCCCATAGAGGAATCCGTCAACACCATCTCGGGCATAGACGAGCTCACCTCCACCAGCTTCGAAGGCATGTCCATGGTGATGATCAAGTTCGTGCTGGAGAAGAACGGCGACGTGGCCGCGCAGGAAGTGCGCGACAAGATAAACGCGGTGCTGGCGAAGCTCCCCCAGGGCACCGACCAGCCCGTGGTCTCCAAGTTCGACATAGGCGCCACGGCCGTGCTCAACATAGTGGTCTCCGGCGACCGGGACCTGATAGACCTGACCCGCTTCGCCAAGAAGAAGATCAAGGAGAACATAGAGACCGTCAGCGGCGTGGGCTCCGTAGACATAGTCGGCGGCCGCGAACGCGAGATACACATAGTAGTGAACCCGCTCAAAATGGCCTCGCTGAACATTTCCACCAAGCAGCTCAAGGACGCCATAACGCAGCAGAACATAGAGACCCCCGGCGGCAAAGTGGAGCAGCGGGAGAAAGACTTCGTTCTGCGCACGCTGGGCCGCATCAAGAACGTAAAGGATTTCAGCTCCATAGTGGTAACCAGCGTCAACGGCACCCCCATCCGCGTTTCCGACATCGCCCGCGTGGAAGACACCGGCGAATACATGACCACGGCCTCCTACCTGAACGGCAAACCGGCCGTCACGCTGGTGGTGAAGAAGCAGTCCGGCACCAACACGGTGGAAGTGGTGAAGAACATCCGGGCGAGGCTCAAGGCCATGCAGTCCATCATCCCCCCCGGCATCCAGACAAAAATAATCGGCGACCAGTCCGAGTTCATCCAGAGCTCGGTGGACACGGTGAAAGAGCATTTGATGCTGGGCGCGCTGCTGGCGGGCCTGATGGTGCTGGTGTTCATGGGCGACTTCCGCTCCACCATCATCTCGGCGCTGGCTATCCCGGCCTCGCTGATAGCCACGTTCTTCTTCATGGACCAGGCCGGCTTCACGCTGAACAACATGACGCTCCTCGGTCTCACCATCGCCGTCGGCATAGTCATCGACGACGCCATCGTCATGCTGGAGAACATCTACCGCCACATGGAGGAGCACAGGATCTCCCCGGTTAAGGCCGCCCTGGACGGCGCCAACGAGATCGGCTTCGCGGTCATAGCGATGTCGCTGTCGCTCATCGTCATTTTCGTGCCGCTGGCCTACATGGGCGGCATAGTGGGCCGCTTCGTAAAGAGTTACGGCCTCACCATAGCGTTCGCCATCGCCATAAGCACCTTCGTGGCCCTTACGCTCACCCCGATGCTGTGCTCCCTGTTCCTGAAAGTAAAGGAGTCCGAGAAATCCAAACTGCAAAAATTCACCGACCACATCAACGACTGGCTCGCGAGCCGCTACATAGTGATGCTGGAATGGGCGCTGGCGCACCGCAAGACCATGGTGGCCGCCTCCGTAGGCATCATGCTGTCGATGGTCCCGCTGTTCATGCTTATCGGCAAGGACTTCATGCCGCAGGACGACACCGGCCAGTACCAGATAACCATAAAGGCGCCGGAGGGCACCAGCCTGGACGTGATGAGGGCGCTCTTCTCGCAGATCGAGGCGGAGACCAAGACCATCCCCTACGTGGTGAACACGCTGTCGTTCATTGGCACGGGCACCGGCTCGCGCGCGGGCTCCGCGGCCACGAACGAGGGCTTTCTGCTGGTGGAGCTTGTGGACCTGGGGAAGCGCCCGCCGCTGAACAAGATAATAGAGACCTCCCGCGCGATGATGGCCAAGTATACGGGGCTGCGCATAGCCGTGGCGCCCGTAGGCGGCTTCGGCGGCGGCGGCGAGAAGGAGCTGCAGTACAACGTGACCGGGCCGGACCTGGACAAACTGCAGGTCTACGCCAAGGCCGTGACCGACCATCTGAAGACCCTGAAAGGCGTGGTGGACGTGGACAGCAGCTTCTCCAACGCCAAGCCGGAATACCGCGTGGAGATAGACCGCGACCGGGCGCACGACCTGGGCGTGAAGATAGAGGACATAGCCTTCTCGCTGCGCACCCTGGTGGGCGGCGAAGAGGACATCACCAAGTTCAAGGAAGGCGACGAACTTTACCAGGTGCGCGTGCGCGCCGACAAGGCTTTCCGCGACAGGAAGGAAGTTATAGAGGCCATGGTGATACCGGCTACGGGCGGACGCATGGTGCGCCTGGACAGCGTGGCCAAGGTCGTGGAAGGGCTGGGCCCCACGCAGATAGAACGCTTCAACCGCCAGAGGAAGATAACGGTGGAAGCCAACACCAACGGCATGCCGCTGGGCCAGCTGATAAAGGAAGCTGACGCGGAATTTAAAAAACAGAACGCGCCCCCGGAGTACACCGGCGGGGCCGCGGGACGGGCGAAAGAACTGGGCAACATGTTAAAGGGCTTCGTTATGGCCTTCCTTATGTCGTTCATTTTCATCTACATCGTGCTGGCGAGCCAGTTCGAAAGCTTCGTCTACCCCATCTCCATCCTGATAGCCCTGCCGCTTACGCTGCCTTTCGCCGTCATCTCGCTGTTCGTGGCGGGGCAGAGCATGACGCTGTTCAGTATCATGGGTATCTTCATGCTGTTCGGCATCGTCAAGAAGAACTCCATCCTGCAGGTGGACTACACGAACACGCTGAGGGCCAAAGGGATGCCGCGGCACCAGGCTTCCATAGAGGCCAACAAGACGCGCTTGCGCCCCATCCTTATGACCACGCTGACGCTGGTCGCGAGCATGATCCCCACGGCCCTGGGCACAGGTGCGGGCTCGGGCTCGCGCCGCGCCATGGCCTGGGTCATCATAGGCGGCCAGTCGCTGTCGCTCCTGATAACCCTGCTGATGACCCCGGTCACCTACACCCTCTTCGACGACCTGGAAGTCTGGTTCAGGAAGAAATACATGAAACCGGAACCATCAAAATAGGAACTACTGCCGCGGATATAAAAAAGGGAAGCGAAAGCTTCCCTTTTTAGGTTTGGAGTGGCGGCCGGGAGGCGGGGCTGCGCACCCTTTGGGGAAGGGGGGGCCCCAGCCTAATTTTCCCGGCTGGGGGGAAACCGCGCCGGGCTATGCCCCTGCCGTATCGAGAGCTATGCTCGTCCGACGGCCCACGGGTTCC
>JAJZVJ010000114.1 GCA_021845705.1 bacterium | reverse complement strand
CGAGGACATGCGCCGCAAGAACATAAAGTTCTCGGGCTTCCTGAAAAGGGAGCAGACGGATTTTAACGGGAAAATGATATCTTCGCTGGAAAGGGCCGCAAAAGACCTGAAGACCTTTAACCTGCGCATCCCGGCCGCCGACCGGAAGAACCTTGAGCCGGCCATGAAGAACCTGCTGGCGTCGGTGAACCTGCTGAAAGGCTGGCAGGAATACCTCGACCCTGAAGTCCCGGAACTTGAGGACACCGAGCTGCCCTTGCTGGTATCAGGCGAAGTGGCCAAGTGGGAAAGGGCTTTCAAACAGCGGAAGATCTCAATCTCGGCGGCTATCCTCAACCCGCGGCTGCGTGCCCCTTTGTCCCCGGAAAGAATAAAGATGCTCTTCTACCAGCTCATAAAGAACGCCTACGAACGCCTGCAGCAGGGCGGCAGCCTGCGCGTCACCCTTAAAAGCACCGACGACGGGCGCGGCGCCCTGATACGCTTCGAGGACACCGGCCCGGGCTTTTCCCAGGAGGCCCTCTCGAAACTTTACGCGCCGTTCAATACTACTGAAAAGGGCCATGCCGGCATAGGCCTGGCGGTGGCCGGCCTCATAGCCGAGAAGCACGGCGGCAGGCTGGAAGTGTCCAACAAGAAGGAGCGCGGCGCGATAGTGGAAGTGCTGCTGCCGCTGGCCGGGTAAAGGCGGCGCGCCGGAACTTACAGCCGGAAAATATAGCCCAGACCGAAAACGGTCCGTATCTTTGTCCCGAAAGGTCCAAGGCTGCTGCGCAGGCTCTCGATGCGCTTGTCGACCGTGCGCGGCCCCGCCTCCATCCCCTGCCGCCATACCCGCTCAAGCAGCACGGTACGCGAAACCACCCTGCCCTGGTTTTGCAGGAAATAAAGAAGAATATCGAATTCCAGGGCCGTAAGCTTTATGCGCACGCCCCCGACGTACGCGGTCCTGGCTTCCGGTGAAATTTTCAGGCTCCCGAAAACGTATTCCGCCGGGTTTTGGGCCGCCGCCGCCCTGGTCCCGGACCTTGCCAGCAAATTAAGCAGCCTGGCACGGAAAAGGGACGCCTCGGGGGGGAAAGGGAAGAACTCATCCGCGCCGTTCTCGAACAGGAGCGCCGCGGCGGCCGGGGAATGCGGCCCCGGGCCGGTAAGCACCAGCAGCAGGGCCGACGTTTTCTTGTCTCCGCGCAGGACCGAGACCAGGTCGTGCCCGCTCATATCGGGAAGCGAGGAATCTATGATCACCAGGCCTTTTTCCGGCGGGTCTTTAAGCAGCTCGGCGGCGGAAGCGCGGAATTTAAGGCGGAACCCTCCCAGCGTTCGCTCCAGGAACGAGCGCACCCCGCTGTCGGAGGTCAGGCAAACGGCGGCCGGCAGCTTCATGCCGGGAATACCGCGGCCTTTATGCGCCGCTGCAGTTCGTCCGGGTCGAACGGCTTGAGCACATAGCCGGCGGCCCCGAGCTTCAGCCCTTCCGCGACCATGTCAAGTTCGGAGCGCACGGTGAAGAATATTATAGGGGTCAGGGCCAGCGCGGGGAGCTTGCGTATCCGGCGGGCCGTCTCGAACCCGCTGAGATCGGGCAGGCCTACGTCGAGCAGTATCATGGAGGGTTTTTCTTTCGCGGCCAGCTCCAGGCCTTTGCCGGCCGTAGCGGCCGTTACCACGGAACAGCCGGCTTTGGCCGCGATACGGGCGGCAATAGCCAGGTAATCCGGCTCGTCGTCCACTATCAGCACCCTCGGACGCGGGGTCATTTAGGCTTACCGGGGACCAGGGCTTCCACCTTTTTCTGCAGGTAGGAAAGTTCCACGGTCTTGCTCATGAATTCCCTGCAGTTGGATTCCTGCCTGAAAAGTTCGCTCATCTGCTTGTCGAAAAAAGTCCCGCTGATCACCAGCACGGGGATGCCCCGGGTGTCGTCCTCGGTCTGCAGGCTGCGCAGAACCTCTATCCCGCCGATATCGGGCATCATCACGTCCAGCAATATTATATCCGGCCTGATGGCGCGGGCCTTAAGCAGCCCCTCGCGCCCGTCCCCGGCGATCTCGACCGTGAAACCCAGGTCGGTGAAATAATCGGAAACCATAGTGCGGAATTCCACATTATCGTCGATAATCAGCATCAGGTTCATTTTGTTCTCCGTTATGACTTAGTATAGTGCCGCTGGCCAGGGAACTTCCGGCGCCGTTCAGGCCGCCGCGGGAGGGGGGGGCGGCGCGGCCGGGGCTGACATGGACCTGGAGACGGTAAAGATGAACTTGCTTCCCTTTCCCACCTCGGACTCCACCCAGATCCTCCCCTTGTGAAGTTCCACCGTCATCTTGCACATCGCGAGCCCCAGGCCGAAGCCCATGCTCTTATGCTCTTCCATCTGCGAATATTTCTCAAAAATTTCCTTGCGCTTGCTCTCCGGTATGCCGGGGCCCGTGTCCTCGACGGCAAAGAACACTTCCCCGGGGGTCTCCCAGGCCGAGAGCGTTATGCTGCCGCCGCCGGGCGTGAACTTGAGCGAGTTTCCCATAAGGTTCGTGATGACGCGCTCCAGGAGTATCGGGTCGCCAGTGAAAAGTATCTTTGACGGGGGCGCGGAAACCGCGAGCTTGATATTCTTCGGGCCGGCGACAGGCTCGTGGTTCTCGCGGACGCGGGTTATTATAGCCTCGGCGTCTATAGTGTCCAGCTGCAGGGTCATATTGCCGCGTTCCAGCTTTGTGGTGTTCAGGATGTCGTCTATCATACCGCGCAGCCGCCGGGACGAGTAAAGCATGCTGGAGAGGTACTTGTCCGTGGAGGGGGAGGAAGGGATCTTCTTCATCAGCAGCTCGGTGTACCCCTGCAGCGTGGAAAGGGGGGCGCGCATGTCGTGCGTTATCATGTGGAAGAAATCTTCCTTGGCTTTCTCTATCTCCTTCTCGCTCGTTATATCCCGGATGATCAGCACGCGGCCGGGCCGCTTGAGCGTTGCCAGCAGGAACTGGTTGGAAATAATGCGGAAACTTTTCAGCAGGGTGGAGGTCTCGGTCGGGACCGGGGCGTCCACCTCGCTGCGTATATACTTCTCCTTATCCGCCATCATCTCCGTCAGGGCCTTGAAGAACGCTTCGTTCTTTACGGAGCGGGGGACGGAAACTTCGGGCGAGATCCTGGGGATCCCCAGCAGCTTGAGCGCCGTATTGTTGGAATAGATGAGCGAACCGCGGTCGTCGACCAGGATCACCCCGTCGGAGATAGTATCTATGAGCGCCTGGGCCTTCCCTTTTTCCTCCACTATCTGGTTAAGCTGGAAAGCGCGGTAAGCCTGCAGCTCCAGCATAAGGCGGTTAAGGACGCCCACCAGGACTTTGATCTCGGGCCAGCCTACGGCCGGGATAACCTCGTCCAGGTGCTGGGTGCGCAGGAATCCTTTGACCCCGTTCACCATGTTATTTATGGGCACGATAATGCGGTTGGAGATCAGGAAAACGACTACCATCGTTATGCCGAAAATGGCGACCGCCAGCAGCGAGAACACAAGGATGGATTTACGCTGCTTGCCGTACAGTTCGTCTTCGGACTGAACGGAGACCGCCGCCCAGTCCAGCTTGTCTATCGCCGCGTAGGCGCCGGAATAAGCCTCTCCGGAGAAATCGAATTTCGCGAGCGTGCCCGTGCGGCCGCCGCTTTTAAAGACCTTTTTGAGGTCTTCCGGCTTGTAATCCAGCCCCTTCATGTCCTGGCAGGGGAGGGGGCGCCCCTGGCCGTCGGAGATGAACACGCGCCCGGTGCGGCCGGCGTGCTGGGAATTTATTTTCCCCAGCAGCTTATCCATCGCGAAATGGAATACCACCACGCGCCCGTCCACCAGCGGGTAGGCCAGCGGAAAAAAGGCCTGCCCCTTTACGCAGAGCGGCTCCCCGGCGGTCACTATCCCGGAATCGCGCGCCCGGCTCGAGAGGTCCACGGCGTAGGAGGCCAGGGACTTCTTTTCACGCACCTTGTCGCTCTGCAGAAAGAACTGCTCCTGCCCGTCGCGGCCGAGCAGGCTGAGGGACATGATGTCGGAGTTTATGCGGGCCGCCTGGCGGATGACGCCGGCCTCGTCGAGCTTTTTAGCCTGCAGCGGGTTCTCGATCTCGTAGAGGAAAGCCAGACTGCGGTTGGTAGTAAGGAACCACTCGTCCACGTTCACGGCGGAAAGGCGCGAGAGGCCTTTGTGAAGCTCGAAATAGCTGGCCACGGAAGAATTGTACTGGTAAATGTTCCAGCCCACCGAAAGCAGCAGCGGGAGCACCGCTATGCCCAGCAGAATAAGAAGGAACCGTGTAGTCAGCTTCATGATCGGCTAAATTTCGTGCCTTATGATGTTGATCTCTATGCGCCTGTTCGCGGCGCGGCCCTCCGGTGTGTCGTTGGATTTCACCGGCTTGAACTCGCCGTAACCCACGGCGGAAAGTTTTTCGGGGGCCACACCCTCCTTTATGAAGAACTGCAGCACTGAAAAGGCCCGGGCGGAGGAAAGTTCCCAGTTGGACCTGAACCGCACCGTCCGCCCCAGCGGGCGGTTGTCGGTATGCCCCTCTATCTGGATGGGGTTGGGCAGGTCCTTAAAAACCGAGCTAAGCCGCCTGAGGTGCGGATACGAGGAGGTCTTGAGCACGTCGCTGCCGGCGGCGAAGAGTATGGGGTCGGAGAAGTTTATGCTGATCTTGTTGGCGGAGATCTCCACCTGGGCGATCTGCTGTATGCCGTTCTTCGCAAAAAGCGTGCTGGCTATCTGCGTGTCCTTGCCGAAGGTCTCTTCGACCCCCTTCATGGTGAACTGTGACGTGATATTCTTTGAACTGTAGAAAGCGAACAGGATCATGAAGAAGATCATAAGGTAGCTCATCATGTCGCCGTAGGTCACGGCCCACAGCGCGCCGCGGTTCAGCTCGTTCTCCAGTTCGTCTTCGCGTTCGTAAAAGCGCATAGGTCCGCCCTTAAGCCCTGCCCGGCCCGGCCGCCGGGCGCGGCCCCTCTATAAGCTGGTAGCCGCGCAGGTGCATTTCTATCAGGTGGGGGGTTTTGCCGCTCATTATATCTATCACGCCTTCCAGGATGAGCTGCAGCACCAGGGTCTCCTCCATGGCGCGCAGGCGGATCTTGTTGGCGACAGGCACGAAAAGCAGGTTGGAAAGACCGATACCGAAGAAAGCCGAACTGATAGCCACGGCCATGGAGCGGCCGATAGCCGTCGGGTCCGAAATATTGCTCAGGGTCTGGATGATGCCGAAGAGGGTTCCTATAAGCCCGAACATGGGCGACAGCACTCCGGCCGTGCGGAAAAAGTTTGAATCCTCCTGGACGTCCAGCCGGCGGCGGCGGATCTCCTCCTCCAGCATGTCCCGGGTCTCCCTGGACTCGGCGCTTATCATGGCCACGCTCACCGCGCGCTTAAGGAAACCGCCCGCGAAAGCGGGGTCAGTGTTGGAAAGAGCCATTATGCCGCCCTGCTTCTGGGCGGTATCAGCCATACCGACCAGAACGCGGACAGCTTCGTCCACGGAGGGGACTTTAGGCGCGTAAAAGATATCCAGCAGGGCCTTCAGCCCGGCCACAAAGCGCCTGTAGGAAGTGTTTATGACCACCGCCGCCAGCGTCCCGCCCAGCACGATCACTATGCCGTGCGGGTCCAGCAGCTTGTCTCCGATCCCCGAAGACAGGACGCCCCACGCCACCACGGCGGCGCCCAGCACAAAACCCACTATCGTCATTAAATCCATAAGATGATCTCCGGCAGCAGACTTTACACCGCTTTGACCCGCACGCCGCGGCGGCAATGCGCCGCCCGTCGCGCCCAAGAGTATTGTAGCGGAACGGTGTTTCAGAAACTTTGCGTATATATAATATAAAATTGCGCACCCTTTTTGCTTTTTGATACCATTGACCTAGCGGCCGGGCGGCAGGGATCCGCCCGGGACATATTAAAAGCGTCTCGCTGTCCCGCTGCCCGGCAGACCAATTCTAGGAGCTCACCATGGACTATTTACTCACCGAGCAGCAGGTAATGATACGCGACCTTGCCAGGAAGATAGCCGACGAGAAGATAAGGCCCGTCGCGGCGCATTACGACGAAACGGAAGAATTCGCCTGGCCTATAATGAAAATACTCGCCGACAGCGACCTCTTCGGCGTATACCTGCCCGAGCAGTACGGCGGCCTCGGCGGCGGTATTACGGACATGTGCATAGTGACAGAGGAGCTTTCCCGCGCCTGCGGCGGCATAGCCCTGGGCTACGCCGGGACCGGCCTGGGCACGCTGCCCATACTCCTGCACGGCTCCGAGGAACAGAAACAGAAATATCTGCCGGACATAGCTAAGGGCAAGAGGCTCGCGGCTTTCTGCATCACCGAGGCGGAAGCCGGCTCCGACGCCGGCTCCATTAAGACGACCGCGCGCAAAGAGGGCGGGAAATACATACTTAACGGGACCAAGCAATGGATAACCAACGCCGGTGAAGCCGAGATCTATACCGTGATCGCCCTTACCGATAAAAGCAAAGGGGTCAGGGGAGCCAGCGCTTTCATCGTTGAAAAAGGCACCAAAGGGATGGAGTTCGGGAAGAAAGAAAAGAAACTGGGCATACGCGCCTCCGCCACCCGCGAAGTGATCTTCACCGACTGCGAGATCCCGGCGGAGAACCTCATCTCCCGCGAGGGCATGGGCTTTATCATAGCCATGAAGACCTTCGACAGCTCCAGGCCCGGCGTCGCCTCGCAGGCCGTAGGCATAGCCCAGGGCGCTCTTGACCACGCCGTAGAATACGCCAGGACCCGCGTACAGTTCGGCGCTCCTATCTCCAGCTTCCAGGCCATCCAGCACATGCTGGCCGATATGGGCACCCAGGTGGAAGCCGCCCGCGCCCTGGTCTACGCCACGGCGCGCATGGTGGACTCCGGCGCGAAATCGGTAGCCAAGGAATCCGCCATGGCGAAACTTTTCGCCAGCGAAGTCGCCATGAAAGTCACCACCGACGCCGTCCAGATCTTCGGCGGCTACGGCTATATGCGCGATTACCCGGTAGAGAAGTACATGCGCGACGCCAAGATAACCCAGATCTACGAAGGCACCAGCCAGATACAGAAGAACGTCATCGCCGCCAACATGATAAAAGAGAGCATAAAAAAATAATTCTCTCCGGAGGGGTGGCCGGGGCATTCCCCCGCGCACCCTTTGGGGAAGGGGGGGCCCCGCCATAATTTCCCAGGCGGGGGGAACCGCGCAACGGTTCCCATCA
>JAJZVJ010000113.1 GCA_021845705.1 bacterium | reverse complement strand
CACAGCGCCATCTTTTCTTTCACCGACTTCGACCGCTACCTGAGCGACCCCGCCCCCTCCAGGCTTTTCAAGGACATGCTCGACCGCATAACCGGCACCCCTACCACCGTGGTGCTGCTTGGCACCGAGGTGAAACTCCCTCCCGATATAGCCCCGCGGGCCGCGCGCATTTCCGGCGGCTATCCCGACGAGATGCAGATAATGGCCGAGATCAACAAGATGGTGGCGGATTTCAAGCTGAGCGGCGTCGCGCTGGAGGTGGACATGCCCCCGGAGGTGCTGCGCCGCGCAATTAAAACTCTCAAAGGCCTTTCTCTGCAGCAGATCCGGAACGCCATAAATCTCTGCCTGCAGAAGGACGGCCATTTCGGCGCCGGCAATATCCCGGACCTGGAGAAGTTCAAGAAAGAAGCCTTCGACCAGGACGGGATACTGGAGTATTTCGGCTCCGAACATAACGATTCCATCGCCGGCTTCGATAACCTGAAGCGCTGGGTGGGCGACCGCAGGAACACTTTTTTCAGCGACGGGCCGCTGCCGCCGCCCAAGGGCCTGCTGCTGCTGGGCGTGCAGGGCTGCGGCAAGTCGCTCGCGGCCAAGGTCATAGCGGGGGAGCTCGGCATACCCCTTTACCGGCTGGACCTGAACCGGCTTTATTCCAAGTACATAGGCGAAACCGAGGAGAATCTGCGCAAAGCGCTGGCCACGGTGGAACGGCTTGCCCCGGTCTGCCTGTGGATAGACGAAATAGAGAAGATCTTCGCCTCCTCCTCCGGGGAAATAGACGGCGGCGTGTCCAAGCGCGTGCTCGGCAGCATGCTCACCTGGATGCAGGAGCGCAAGGACCGGTCCTTTATAGCCGCCACCTCCAACGATATCAATAACCTGCCCCCCGAACTGCTGCGCAAAGGCCGCTTCGACGAGATCTTCTTCGCCGACCTGCCCGACGCCGCCGCGCGGGAGGGCATTCTCAGGATACACCTTGAAAAACGGGGCCTGGACCCGGCGCTGTTCGACGTCCCGGTCCTGGCCGCCAACTGCGAAGGCTTCAGCGGCGCGGAGATAGAACAGGCCGTTATTTCCGCGCTTTACAGCGCCTCCGGCGCGAACGAGAAAATTTCCGCCAGGCACGTGCTTGAACAGCTTAAGCTCACGCGCCCGCTTTCCGTCATCAAGGCCGAATCCGTGGACTTCCTCCGCAACTGGGCGAAAGAGCGGAGCATCCTGCTGGTGTAAGCCGCTCCCCGCACAGGTCATCCGCCGTAAAACGCTCCCTGGAACCAGCCTGCGGCCCGGCACACGGTAAATTTTTATGAAGAAGATCCTGGTCGCCGGACCTACCGGCTATATAGGGGGCCGGCTTATCCCGCGGCTGCTGGCTAAAGGTTATTGCGTGCGGTGCCTGGCGCGCCACCCGGAGCGCCTGGCCGGGCGCTCCTGGGCCGGCAGCGTGGAAATAGTAAAAGGCGACGTGTACAAGAACAAAGGCCTGGAGAAAGCCCTTGCAGGGATAGACGCCGCCTATTATCTCATCCACTCCATGGCGGATGTGCCCGGCTTTGAAAAGATGGAGGCTGTTTCGGCCTCTAATTTCGCGAAAGCGGCGGCCGCGGCCGGCTGCGGGCGGACAGTTTATCTTGGCGGCCTGGGCCGCGAGGGCCCGGAGCTCTCGAAGCACCTTAATTCCCGCCACCGGGTGGGGGAGGTACTGCGGTCGTGCGGAACCCCGGTTACCGAGTTCCGGGCCGCAATAATAGTGGGCTCGGGCAGCATCTCCTTCGAGATGATACGCTACCTGGTGGAGCGCCTGCCTATCATCCCCACCAGCCGTTTACTTGAAGCGCGCTGCCAGCCCCTGGCGGTCAGGGACGCCCTTAATTACCTGGTCAGCTGCCTGGAAAAGCCGGAAACCGCGGGCCGGGTAATAGAAATAGGCGGCGCTACAGCCCATCGCTACGAGGACCTGCTGCGGATATACGCGGATATAAGGGGCCTTAAGCGCCGTTTTATAGACCTGCGCCGCGGGAATATCTGGTTCGGCAGCGCCATGGTAGGGCTGATAACCCCTGTGCCCAAGGTCTTTTCCAGGCCGCTTATAGAAAGCCTGCTCTGCGATGTCACCTGCATCGGCAATGACGCCGAACGGTTCTTCCCCGAGATCAAGCCGCTGGATTACGCAACGGCCGTAAAATACGCTCTTATACGCTTGAGCGAGGACGCCGTGGAAACTTCGTGGACCGCGGCCTATACCCCGTCCTACGCCAAGCCTTATACTTTCGAGGACAGCCAGGGCCTTATCCGCCACGCGCATGTGCTGCGCGTAGAGGCTGCGGCTGAAACTGTTTTCAAGGTGTTTTCCGGGATAGGGGGAAGGCGGGGCTGGTTCTACGCGCAGTGGCTCTGGGCGCTGAAGGCGCTGCAGGACCGGCTGGTGGGCGGGATAGGGATGCGCCTTGGCCGCCGGCATCCGGACAATATCCGCCAGGGGGAGGTCCTGGATTTCTGGAGGGTGGAGCGGGTCATAGACGGGCGCATGATGCTGCTCCGGGCCGAAATGCGCCTGCCCGGCAAAGGCTGGCTGCAGTTCGAGGCGGTGCCGGACGGGGAATGGACCTCTACTTTCCGGCTTACCGCCTATTTCGAGCCGCACGGGCTTTTTGGCAATCTTTACTGGTATTCCCTTTATCCCGCCCACGTCTGGATATTCAGGGGGCTGGCCATGGAGATAAGGCGCCGCGCCATGGCGCTGGAAAATGATATAAATCAAGAGGCCGGTTGAGTTTTGTGCTTCCCCTCAATACTTGGTATAATTTTAAGATAAGGATCGGGGCCGGCCGCCGGCCATGTAAATCCGGCTGGCCGGATATTTACTGAAAACACAAGGAGAGCTTAAGATCGTTCAAAAATATGAAAAAGATATATTTACCTTTATTAGCCGTTATTCTGTGCGCGCAGGCCGCGCCGTCTTTTGCCGGAGAGCCCGCCGAGGTTTATAAGGCGAAATGCGCCACCTGCCACGGTAAAGACCAGAAAGGCAACCCGGCCATGGCCAAGATGTTCAAGGTGGAGCCTGCCGCCATGGACCTGACCGCTCTCACCAAGAGCGACGAGGACCTTGCCAAGGTTATCACCGACGGCCGGGGCAAGATGCCCGCCTTCAAGGACAAGCTCAGCGCCGAAGAGATAACCGGCGTGGTTTCCTATTTAAAAGGTTCCAAGACCGCGGAGGCCGCTCCCGCCCCCGCCGCGGCCCCGGCGGAAAACGCTCTTTATAAAGCTAACTGCATAACCTGCCACGGCAAGGACGGGAAAGGCAATCCCGCCATGGCGAAAATGTTCAAGGTGGAACCGGCCGCTATGGACCTTACGGCGACCACCAAGAGCGACGAGGACTTGGCCAGGATAATTTCCGAGGGCCAGGGGAAAATGCCCGCTTTCAAGGCGAAGCTTAAGCCCGGGCAGGTTACCGAGATAGTAGGGTTCATTAAGCCGGCCGCCAAGGAAGTAACGTCCGCGCCGGCCGCTGGCGAGAAAAAAGAGCCGGTCACAGACCAGAAAACCGCTCCGGAAGCCGCTCCCGCGGTAAAGTAACCCGCCAGTTCCTGCAGGAGGCGGTTTTTTGAGCTCCGTTCCGCATTTATTTGCGGAGCGGGGCCTTTTGTCCGTTTTTTTACGGCACCGGTCCCCTGAATTGAGGGGGTTATGTGAATTTTTGTATACTTATTGTCTGGTCTGATAAGTCTGCGAACTAAGCCGTGGCTTTCCCGTTAGTTAAGTATTTTGGTTTCCTTTCGTATAAAACAAGTGCAGAAACGGCCGCCCGGCCGACTCCGCGCTCTTCTACGGGCCAGAATCTGAAGGAGGAAAATAATGAAATTAAGTTCATTGTTCGTCGGTCTCATGCTTCTGGGTATGGCCGCGTTCGTTGTCGCCCAGGCCGCGCCCGCGGCACCCGCCGCGGCAACGTATGTCGGGGCGGCAAAATGCAAGATGTGCCATGCCAAACAGCATGCCACCTGGATGCTGATGAAGCATTCCAAAGCTATCGAAGCCCTCTCGGCCGAAGAGCAGAAAAAGCCCGAGTGCGTGAAGTGCCATGTGACCGGTTACGGCGAGCCCGGCGGTTTCGTCTCCATGGAAGCTACCCCGGACCTGGCCAATGTGCAGTGCGAAGCCTGCCACGGCGCGGGAAGCAATCACCTGAAAGCCCCCATGGCCGAGAAGAAAAAGATGATAAACGGCAAAGGCCGGGACTGCCGCGACTGCCACAGCCCGCACGTGGACGTGACCAGGATGAAGGCCGCGCCCGCCGCGGAAGCGAAATAGGAAGTTAAGCCGGTAAGAAGCTTCCTGTATCCTTTGTTCCTTGATATAAAAGGGAAGCCATGCCTGGCGGCTGGCGGCGGCGGGGCGGCGTTCCGTAAAACGGAAACGCCGCTCAAGTCCGGCGCCGCCGAAGTTAAGGTGGTGGCTCCCCTTTTTTACCCCGGTTCCGTCAAGCGGCGCAAGAACGGCGGACCAGGTTTGTAAAGCGCGGGTTCAGGCTTCTGAGAGAAATATGAAAGGCAAAGTTTATCCTGTTGGCGGAGGGCCCGGCGACGCCGGCATTAGAGCCCCGGCCGCAACGGCGGCGGGCGGTGCGGCGGGCCTCCGGGAAAAGCCGGCCTGGTCCGGGAAAAGGCCGCTGTCCGGTAAAAAGATAGTGGTGACCCGCTCCAGAGAGCAGGCCGCTGCCCTGGCGCAGAAACTTTCAGCGCTCGGGGCCGAAGTTATAACCTTCCCTTCAATAAAAGTAGAGCCGGTAAAGTCTTTCTCCGCGCTGGATAAAGAGATAAAAGGTCTGGGCGCATATAACTGGGTGATATTCACCAGCGCCAACGCCGTCGAAGTGTTCTTCGACCGCCTGAAAAAACTCGGCCTGGACGCGCGCCGCTTCGGAAGCGCGAAGGTAGCGGCTATAGGCCCGGCCACGGCGGAAGCGCTGCGGGCCAGGGGTATCGAGGCGGACCTCGTGCCCGGGAAAAGTATTTCCGAGTCCATCCTGAAAGCGCTGGGCAGTGTGAAGGGGCGGAAAATACTGCTGCCAAGGGCCGCTCTGGCCCGGGAGATGCTTGCCGTCGGGCTTAAAAAAGCCGGGGCCCTGGTGACCGAGGTCCCGACCTACAATACCCTTCCGGACAGGGGCGACCTGCCGGAGCTGCGCCGCCTCCTTGAAGAGGGCGTAATAGATCTTATCACCTTTACAAGCGCCTCCACCGTTACCGGGTTCCTCTGGAGTTTTAAGGGCGCCGAAAAGAAACTTCTTAAAGGCGTGGCAATGTGCAGCATCGGGCCCATTACTTCCGGAACCCTGAAAGCCTCCGGCTATAAGCCCGCTTTTGAAGCGAAGCAATATACCATCCCCGGTCTTGTGGACGGGGCAGTAAAGTATTTCAAGAAACATTGAGAACAGACAGGAGAGACAGCATGATTTCCAGCTCAGCCAGGCCGCGCAGACTCAGGAACCTTAAGTGGGCGCGCGATATGTTCAGGGAAACCCGCGTTACCGCCGACAGCTTCGTCTACCCGCTTTTCGTGGTGCCCGGGAAGAAATATAAAAAAGAGATCTCCTCCATGCCGGGCTGCTTCCACCTTTCGGTGGACGAGGCCGCGCTGGAAGCGGAGAAATGCCGCGCCCTCGGCATAAACGCCATAATACTTTTCGGGCTCCCCTCTAAAAAAGATCCGCTCGGCAAGGAAGCCTACAACCCCAAGGGGCCGGTGCCGGAGGCCGTCAGGGCCATAAAGCGCGCCGTGCCGGAGCTGGCCGTTATTACGGACGTCTGCCTTTGCGAGTACACCAGCCACGGGCATTGCGGGGTAGTTACCAAGAACGCCTGCGGGCACATGGTGGACAATGACCAAACGCTCAAGCTGCTGGTAAAAGAGGCCCTTGTGCACGCCGGAGCCGGCGCCGATTTTGTGGCGCCTTCGGACATGATGGATAACCGCGTAGGCGCAATTAGGGAGGCCCTGGACGCGGCAGGCTTCCAGCAGACAGGGCTGCTTTCCTACGCCGCCAAGTATTCCTCCGCTTTTTACGGGCCTTTCCGCGAGGCCGCCCAGTCCGCCCCGCAGTTCGGGGACCGGAAGACGTACCAGATGGACCCCGCTAATTTCCTGGAAGCCCTGCGCGAGGTGGAGCTGGACGTGATGCAGGGAGCGGATATAGTAATGGTGAAGCCCGCGCTGGCCTACCTGGACGTGCTGCGCGCGATAAAAGACAAGTTCCAGTTCCCGACCGCGGCTTATAACGTGAGCGGGGAATATTCTATGGTGAAAGCCGCGGCGAAGCAGGGCCTCATAAACGAGAAGGCCATGGTCCTTGAAATCCTTACCTCGATAAAAAGAGCCGGCGCCGATATGATCATTACCTATCACGCCAAGGACGCGGCGAAATGGCTGAAAGAAATATAAATAAATTTGTGCTGGACGCGGCGCAGAAGGATATCCCCGCCTGCAGCCGGGCTGATATCCTTGGATCGGTTAACGGGCCGGCGAAAAAGACCGGGCAAAAAGATAGCCTGGCGCTTTAAAGCCGCGGGGAATTCAAAAAACCAGCATGGTGTATTTTTAGGGAGCAGAAAGGAGGTTGAACATGCCCCATATAAATTTCCCTTTCCTCGGCAATTCGCTCGTAATGGCCCTCGTTATTCTGGTCCACGTCTTTTTCGCTTTCGTAGCGGTAGGCGGGACCTGCCTGGCTTTCGCCAGCGAATGGATCGGCTATAGTAAGAACAGCGCCTTCCACGACCGCTTCGCGAAGGGCTACATCAGGTTCCTCTCCGACATGATGAAGATGAACGGCGTCCTGGGCGTCACTTTCGTCGTCCTGCTGATAGGCCTTTTCCCGGAGTTCGCCACCCGGCTGTACAATATTTTCTTCTGGCCGCTCGTTCTTGAGGCCGCCCTCTTCATGCTGATGATGGCCGCCACCGCCGCCTATGGCAATACCTGGGAGAACACCTCTAATAAAGCCGGGCATATCTTCATCGGCGCGGCCGCCGCTTTCGCCGCCGTGGCCGCGACCCTGGTCATAAACGCCGCCTGGTCCTTCATGCTGACCCCGGGCGCTTATTTCCAGGACCCCCGCCTTTTGAACGCGGTTTTTAACCCCAGCTTTATAGCGTCCAGCACCCACGTGTTTCTTCCGTGCGTGATCAATTCCGCGATGTTCGGTTATATTTACGCTTTCTTCAAACAGCGCAAGGCCGCAGCCGCCGACGCCGCTTACTATTCCTGGATGCTTGATTATTGCGGAACTATTTTGGCTGACTGCTAC